>NZ_JBJHAH010000003.1:0-193671 GCF_054050915.1 Modestobacter sp. SYSU DS0875
GGGGGGGGCGGGCCGCGGGCGCCCGGGCGGGGGCCGGGGGCCCCGCCCCCCCCCCCCCCCCCCCCCCCCCCCCCCCCCCCCCCCCCCCCCCCCCCCCCCCCCCCCCCCCCCCCCCCCCCCCCCCCCCCCCCCCCACCCCGGACATGACCGTGGCCCGGCCCCCTCGCGGGGGACCGGGCCACGGTGCTGTGCGGTGCTGGAGTCAGCTCACTCGCGGAAGTAGCTGAGCAGACGCAGGATCTCCAGGTACAGCCAGATGACCGTGATCAGCAGGCCGAAGGCGATGTACCAGGCGAACTTCGGCTCCACGCCGCGGCGGATCGCCTCGTCGGCCATGTCGAAGTCGAGCAGCAGCGAGAACGCCGCCACACCGATCACGACCAGGCTGAAGATGATGGCCACCGGGCCACCGTCGCGCAGGCCCAGGCCGCCGGGGGTGAAGAAGCCGGCGACCAGGTTGACGATGATCAGCGCCAGGACGCCGAAGAGCGCGCCGACGATCCAGCGGGTCAGCTTCGGGGTGACCCGGATGGCGCCGGTCTTGTAGGCGAACAGCATCCCGGCGAACACACCGAAGGTGCCGACGAGGGCCTGCGACACGATGCCGCTGTACTGGTCGTTGAAGACCTCGCTGATCGCGCCGAGGGCGACACCGTAGAGCGCACCGTAGGACAGCGTCGCGACCGGGCTGGCGATCTGCTTGAACGCGATGACCAGGCCCAGGACGAGCGCGATGAGGACCGCCGGCAGGACCAGGCCCATGGCCAGCCCGTCGGGGACCATCGTCCACGTGATGGCGGCGGAGATCACCGTCACCAGGAAGCTGACGCCGGTCTTGGTGACGACGTCGTCCATCGTCATGTAGGCGCGGCCGGTGGCCGCGTACGGCGACGGCGCGGAGTAGGGGTCGTGCTGGGTGGGTGCTCCGCCGTAGGTCTGCTGCGGGCCTGCACCCCAGCCGGCGTTCTGGCCGGTACCGGCCGCCGGGAATCCCCGGAAGGCCGGGTTGCTGCTGGGCATCGTCATCTCCTCGAGGTGACTGGTCGGGCCGTGGGGTGCAGCTTCGCACCCCACACTGCCTGTTCCAACGCCATCGGGCGCCGGCTAGTTCCCACCGTGTCGCGGGGTGCCCCCGGTCGGGTTCGAACCGACACTGGGACCCTTTTAAGGGGCCTGCCTCTGCCGATTGGGCTACGGGGGCTCACCTGCTGCGGCTGGGGCGGACCCTAGCCCGCCGGCCGCCCCGTCACCCCGCGGCCAGGCCGGTGGCCCGGGCGAGGACGGCGTCGAGCATCGGCTCGGTGAGCTTGCCGGTGAAGGTGTTCTGCTGGCTGACGTGGTAACTGCCGAGCAGGGTGAGCGGACCGCGCGGGCCGGTGAGCGTGACCTCGGCGCCGTGCCCGAAGGCCGGGCGTGGCCGCGGGACCGCGTACCCGGCCTCGGCGAGCACCGGCCACAGCGCGGTCCAGCCGAAGCCGCCGAGCACCACGACCACCCGCAGCCGGGGCAGCAGCGCCAGCTCGCGGGCCAGCCACGGGGAGCAGGTGTCCCGCTCCTCCGGCGTCGGGGCGTTGGCCGGCGGTGCGCAGCGGACGGCGGCGGCCACCCGCACGTCGGTGAGCTCCAGGCCGTCGTCCCTGGCGACCGAGGTCGGCTGGTTGGCGAGCCCAGCCCGCCAGAGCGCGGCGAAGATCCAGTCACCGCTGCGGTCGCCGGTGAAGACCCGGCCGGTCCGGTTGCCCCCGTGCGCGGCCGGGGCCAGGCCGACGACGGCGATCCGGGCGTCGTCCGGGCCGAGACCGGGGACCGGCCGGCCCCAGTAGTCCTCGTGCCGGAACGACGCCCGTTTGGTGACTGCGACCTCCTCGCGCCAGGCGACCAGCCGGGGGCAGGCCCGGCAGCCGGAGATCCGCTCGTCCAGCACGGCCAGTTCGCGGGTGGCCGCCGCGCCGCGCCGCACCCCCGCGGGGGTGCGGGTCACCGGGTAGCCGTCGAGGTCGCGTGCCACCCGGACAGTCCACCACCGACGCCCGGAGGGGCGGACCACCGGGCCGGGCGGGATGATCCACCCATGGCCAAGAAGCAGAATGCCCCGAAGCCGCCCAAGCCGCCGCTGCTGTACAAGCTCCTCGGCGCGAGCCTGGCCATCCCCGCGGGGATCCTGTCCCGGAAGTTGATCACCGCGGCCTGGAGCAAGACCCGGGGCGGCCCGCCGCCGAAGAACCCGGCCGCACCGGGCGTCAGCTGGGGTGACGCACTGGGCTGGGCCGCGGTCTCCGGGGTGATGGTCGCCCTCGGTCGGCTGCTGGGCAACCGCGGCGCCACGGCCCTCTACCAGAAGCTGACCGGCGAGCTGCCGCCGGGCATCAACGCCGGCAGCGCCTGAGGAAGGACCCCTCTGCCCCCCACGCCTCGCAAACTCGGCGCGGGCCCCTGCGGAGGGGCCTCACCGCTCCTGACGCCGCAGACGGCGTCAGGAGCGCGCGAGGCGGAGGGCGATGCCGTCGAGGATGTCGTGCTCGCTGACGACGACCTCGTCGAAGTCCAGCGCGTCCATGATCACCCGCAGCACCAGTGAACCGGCGCCGATCACGTCCACGCGGCCGGGGTGCATCACCGGGGAGGCCGCCCGGCGTTCCCGGGTGGCCGACAGCAGCCCGGCGGTGACCGAGCGGACGGCGCCGACCGGGATGCGGGACCCGTGGATCGCGTCCGGGTCGTAGCCGGGCAGCTCGAGGGCGAGCGCCGCCACGGTGGTCACCGACCCGGCCAGCCCGACCAGCGTGACCGCCTCCCGCACCGGCACCGACGCCCGCACCAGGTCCAGCGCCGCCCGGACGTCGGCCTCGGCGCCCTGCACCTCGTCGGGCGGGGGCGGGTCACTGTGCAGGTGCCGCTCGGTGAGCCGGACGCAGCCCACGTCCACCGAGCGGGCCGCCCGCACTCCGGCGGCGTCGCCGAGCACGAACTCGGTCGACCCGCCGCCGATGTCGACGACCAGGAACGGCGGGCGGGGCGGGGTCGCCCCGTGCGCGGCCGCGGCGGCGGCCAGCGAGGCGGTGGCACCCAGGTAGGAGAGCTCCGCCTCCTCGACCCCGGGGACGACGTCGGGCAGCTGCCCGAGCGTGGCCAGCACCATCTGCTCGAACTCCGCCCGGTTGGCGGCGTCCCGGGTGGCGCTGGTGGCGACCATCCGCACCCGCTCGGCGCCCAGCTCCCGGGCCTGCGCGGTGTACTCGGCGAGGACCCGGCGGGTGCGCTCGATCGCCTCCGGCGCCAGCCGGCCCGTGGCGTCCACGCCCTGGCCGAGACGGACCACCTCCATCCGCCGCAGCAGATCGGTGTGCGCGCCCTCGGGCGGCACGTCGGCGACCAGCAGCCGGATCGAGTTGGTGCCGCAGTCGATCGCCGCGACGCGGGTCATCGGACGTCCTCCGGGTCGCTGGGGCTGGGCTGGGCGCAGGGACCGGCGGCCCACCACTCCCCCATCTCGGCCACCGCACGGTCGCCGATCGGGTTCACCCCCGGCCCGGCGGCCAGTGCGTGACCGGCCAGGGCGTGCAGGCACTTGACCCGGTCGGGCATCCCGCCGGCGGTGGCCCGGGTGGGCAGCACGTCACGCGCGTCGCGGGTGGCGAGGTAGGACTCGTGTGCGGCCTGGTAGCCGGCGGCCAGCTCCGGGTCGGTGCCCAGCTCGGCCTGCCACTCCTTCATCCGGCCGGCCGACTCCAGCCGGCTCGCAGCGGCGCTGGCCCGCGGGCAGGTCAGGTAGTACAGCGTGGGGAACGGCGTGCCGTCCTCCAGCCGCGGCGAGGTCTCCACCACGTCGGGCTGGCCGCACGGGCAGCGGTGGGCGACGCCGACCAGGGCGCGCGGGGGCCGGCCGAGCTGGCGCGCGACGACCGCGCGGTCCTCGGCCGTCACGGGCGGGGACACCGGTGCCGGCTCAGGTGTGGACACCCCACGAGTCTGCGGCAACGCCTCGACCGTCCCGTCACGACCCCCTCCCGGGCACCACCCTGAGCTTGCGAAGGGTGGGGAGGAGGGGGTCCTTCTGCTGCGGCAGGGCTACCCGCCGGCTGCCGCGGGGTCTCCGTCGGCCGCCGCCACCGAGCCGAGCAGGCCCTCGTACCAGGGCACCGGGTCGTCGGAGCGGGGCGCCTGGGCGGGGGCGTCGGCGGTGTCCCCGGGGTCGCCGGCGTCCCCGACGATCACCAGCCGGTCGCCGGGGAGCACGTAGGTGAGCCGCTCGCGGGCCCGCTGGGCGATGTAGGCGGGATCGGCCTGGCGGTCGAGCTGGGCCTGCAGCTGCTCGGCGCGGGCGGTGAGCGCGTCGCGCTCGGCCGCCAGCTCGGCCAGCTCCTGACGGCCGGCCACGTACTGGCGCAGCGGCCCGGCCAGGGTGAGCGCGAGCAGCAGCACGAGCGCGCCGAGCAGCACGGCCCGACCGGTGACCCGGGGGCCACGGCGCGAGGTGGCGGCGCGGGCCGGGCTGCGCGTGGTGCGCCGTCCGGGCCGGCTGCCGCCGCTGCTGCGCGCAGCCGCCCGCACCGGCCGCGAAGAGGCCCGGCGGCGAACGCCACCGGGCCGACCGCGGCGGGTGCGGGCGGTGCTCACGGCGTCGTCAGCCGCGGGCCAGCCGCGGGAAGGCGGCGGCGCCGGCGTACCGGGCGGCGTCGTCCAGCTCCTCCTCGATGCGGAGCAGCTGGTTGTACTTGGCCACGCGCTCGCTGCGGGCCGGGGCACCGGTCTTGATCTGCCCGCAGTCGGTGGCGACGGCGAGGTCGGCAATCGTGGTGTCCTCGGTCTCGCCGGAGCGGTGGCTCATCATCGAGCGGTAGCCGTTGCGGTGGGCGAGGTTGACCGCGTCGAGGGTCTCGGTCAGCGTGCCGATCTGGTTGACCTTGACCAGCAGGGCGTTCGCCGCGCCCTTCTCGATGCCGTCGGCCAGGCGCGCGGGGTTGGTGACGAACAGGTCGTCACCGACGATCTGCACGCGGTCGCCGAGGGCCTCGGTCATGGCCACCCAGCCGGCCCAGTCCTCCTCGGACAGCGGGTCCTCGATCGAGACGACCGGGTAGGCGTCGACCAGGCCGCGGTAGTACTCGACGAGTTGGTCGGCCGAGAGGGTCTTGCCCTCGAAGGCGTACCCGGCGTCGCTGTGGAACTCGGTCGCGGCCACGTCCAGGGCGAAGGCGACGTCGGTGCCGACGGTGTAGCCGGCCTTCTCCACCGCCTCGGCGATCAGGTCCAGGGCGTCCCGGTTGCTCGGCAGGTCGGGGGCGAAGCCGCCCTCGTCGCCCAGCCCGGTGGCCAGGCCGCGCTTCTTCAGCACGGACTTCAGCGCGTGGTAGGTCTCGGTGCCGACCGACAGCGCCTCGGCGAAGGTCGCCGCGCCCACGGGTGCGATCATGAACTCCTGGACGTCGACGTTGCTGTCGGCGTGGGCGCCACCGTTGAGGATGTTCATCATCGGCACCGGCAGCAGGTGCGCCGAGGGGCCGCCGACGTAGCGGAACAGCGGCAGCCCGGCGGACTCGGCCGCGGCCTTGGCGACCGCGAGGCTCACGCCGAGGATGGCGTTGGCGCCCAGCCGCTCCTTGTTGGGGGTGCCGTCGAGGTCGAGCAGGCGCTGATCGACCAGCCGCTGCTCGGCGGCGTCGTAGCCGACGAGCTCGGGGCCGATGACGTCGAGCACGTTGTCGACGGCCTTGGTCACGCCCTTGCCGTTGTAGCGGTCGCCCCCGTCGCGGAGCTCCACCGCCTCGAATGCGCCGGTGGAGGCGCCGCTCGGGACCGCGGCACGGGTGATCGTGCCGTCGTCGAGGGCGACCTCGACCTCCACGGTCGGGTTACCGCGCGAGTCGAGGATCTCCCGCGCGCCTACTGCGTCGATGCTGGCCACGTGCAGCAGCCTAGCCAGCCGCTCCGGCGGAGGTGCACACCCGCGCCGCAGTGACCGGGGCCGGGCCGGGGATCGGCGCCGGACGCGCGCCGACGCCTGGGAGCATGACGCCGATGAGCGCTCCCCCGACGCCGCGTCCGCACCGGCGGGCCGGCCGCCAGCTGCTGCTGGGCCTGGTGCCGGTGCTCCTCGTCGGGGCCGCGGCGCTGGTGCTGCTGACGCTGCGGCTGACCGAGCTGCGGGCGCCGCTGGCTGCCGCCGACACGACGGCGGTCGCCACGGTCACCGGCGTCGGTGCGCCGCCCGAGGGGCGGGGCCTCGTACTGCGCTTCCCCGGCCCCGGAGGCACGGAGCTGACCGGCCGGCTGGAGCTGCCCGAGCCGCAGGACGTGCCGGTGGGCGCCCAGGTCACCGTCCGGTACGACGCGGGTGCCCTGGTGGACGGCGGTCCGGTGCCGGTGCACGCCGACGGCGACGCCGCCTCCGCCGCGCTGGCCGACGTGGTCTTCGGGCTGGTCGTGGTCGCCGTCGTGGTCCTGGTCGTCACCGTGCTGACCGCCGGCCGGCTGCTCGGCCGGCCCCGGTTGCGCCGCCGCCCGGCCACCCGGGTGACCGCCGCGCACCTGGTGCTGCGGCAGGGCCTGCTCGTGCGCAGCTGGCTGGAGCTGTCCACGGCCGCCGGGCTGCGCTGGCTGCCGGTGCACTGGGCCCCGGAGCTGGACCGGCTGGTCCCCGACACCCCCGTCGAGGTGCGCGGCGACCCGGCCCGCGACCGGCTGGTGCTGCCGGTCCTCGACGGCACGGAGCTGTGGCCCTCGGGGCGGCTGCGCCGCCGGTCGCCGCGCGGTGAGCTGCGCCCGGCCCCCGTCGACCCGGCGGCCGGCGACGTCGGCCTGCTCCGGCAGGCGCGGGCCGACGCCGCGCTGCCCTTCGGGGCCCCCGGCGTGGGCCTGCTGTGGGCCTACGTGATGGGCAGCGGCGTCGAGGGCTTCGTGCTGGCGACGGCGGTCTCGGCGGCCGTGCTGTTCTGGCTCCCCCAGCTGCTCGGCTCGGACCCGCGCGCCACCCGGGCCGGCTGAGCCGACCGCTGGGCCCCGGGCCCGGTCACTCCTCGGTCGGCCGCCGCTCGGTGTCCTCGCGGGCCCGCTCGGCCAGCTCCTCCTCGCTCGGCCCGGTGAACGCCCGGGAGCGCTCGAGGGCCTCGACGCTGCCGGTGAACAGCCCGGTCTGCGGCCCCGGCGCGGGCGGGGGGCGCTCGCCGTCGTCGACCGGGAGCGGGACCGGCCTGGGGGTCGGCCGGGTCGGGGTCTGCCCGGGCGCCGCGGGCGGGCGGGCGGCCGGCGCCGGGGTCGGCGGGCCGGCGACACCCTCGTAGCGCACCCGGGGCAGGCCGTCGGGGTGCTCGCGCTGCAGCCAGCCGACCAGCCCCTCGCGCACGTGGCAGCGCAGGTCGAACAGGGTGGGGCCGTCCTTGGCGCTGACCAGCACCCGCACCCGCACGACCGACCCGACGGCGTCGGTCACCTGCAGCACCTGCACCCGGCCGTCCCACAGCTCGTTGCCCTCGACCAGCCGGACCAGCTCGGTGCGCATCTCCTCGAACGGCACGGTCCAGTCGACGTCGAGTTCCACCGAGCCCAGGACGGCGGACTCCTTGCGGGTCCAGTTCTGGAACGGGGTGGTGGTGAAGTAGGTGGAGGGCAGCACCAGCCGCCGGTCGTCCCAGATGTGCACCACGACGTAGGTCAGCGTGATCTCCTCGATCCGGCCCCACTCGTCCTCGATGACGACCACGTCGTCGACCCGGATGGCGTCGGTGAAGGCCAGTTGCATCCCGGCGAAGACGTTGGCCAGCGAGGTCTGCGCGGCCAGACCCGCGACGACGGACAGCAGACCGGCGCTGGCCAGGATGCTGGTCCCGGCCGCCCGGGCCGCGGGGAAGGTCAGCAGCATCCCGGCGACCGCGAGGACGGCGATCACCGCGACGGTGAGCCGGCGGACCAGGGTCACCTGGGTGCGCACCCGGCGGGCGTGCCGGTTGTCCACGACGTCGACGTCGTAGCGGGCGAGCGCCAGGTCCTCGAGCACGAAGGCGCCGGCGGCGACCAGCCAGGCGGCCACGCCGATCAGCGCGAGGCCGAGCACCCGCACGACGACGTCCCGCCAGTCGCCCACCCCGGGCGCCGCGTCGAGCACGATGGTGACCGCGAGCAGCACGCAGAACAGCCGGAACGGCCGTCGGCCGCGGCGGGACAGGTCGGCCAGCGCCGGCGAGCGGCGGGCGAAGCGCGTGATCACCACCCCGACGACGAGGGCGATCAGCCAGGCGACCAGGGCGGCGCCGGCGACGACGACGAGCAGCAGCCAGGTGCTGGTCGGCAGCGCCTCGGTCACCGTGCCGTCGTCGGCGGCGAGCAGTGTCGTGGGCACGCGGGGCGGCTCCTTCGCGGAAGTGGACTCGGCCGGCCCTCCACGCTAGGGCGTCCCGCCCCCGGCGCGCCCCGTGTTCTCACCCCCCTGGGTGCTCCGCCGCCCGGACGGCCGCGGCGTCCAGCTCGTCGGCGTACCGGCGGACGGCGGCGCGCAGCGCGTCCTCGGCGTCCCAGCCACGCCGTCGGGCGGCGACCACCAGCCCCAGCAGCAGGGCGCCGAGCTCCTCGGCGTCCCGGGCGGCCAGCTCCCCGGCCGGCGGGGTGGGCAGCCCGGCCCGCTCGGCCCGCCCGGCCAGCGCCGCGCCCCAGGAGGTCGCCGGCTGCGAGCGGGAGACGCCCTCGGTGGGTGAGCGCCGCTGCTTCTCGGCCTTCTTGATCTCGTCCCACCCGGCCTCGACCTGCGCCACGTCCCGGGGGCCCGCGTCGGCGAAGACGTGCGGGTGCCGGCGCACCAGCTTGTCGACCAGCTCGGCGGCGACGTCGTCGACGTCGAAGCGTCGCTCCCCGGGTGCCTCGGCGGCCACCCGGGCGTGGAAGGCCACCTGGAGCAGCACGTCGCCGAGCTCCTCGCGCATGGCGACCGGGTCCTCGTCGACGATCGCGTCGTAGGCCTCGTGCGCCTCCTCCAGCAGGTAGCCGCGCAGCGAGGCGTGGGTCTGCTCGGCGTCCCACGGGCAGCCGCCGGGCGAGCGCAGCCGGTCCATCACGGCGACGACGTCCAGCAGCCGCGCGCCGGACGGCTCGGGCGCACCGGCGACCCGCGGCACGACCTCCCAGCCGGCGGCCTCCTCCGGGGTGGCCAGCAGGACGGTGTCCGGCACCGGGGCGGCCGCGCTCGCCGCCTCGGCCGGGTCGGCGACGTCGGTGACCGGCGCGCCCTCCGCGCGCAGCGCCGCGGCGGTGCCCGCCGCCCCGGGCAGGGCGAGGACGAGCGGTGCGGAGGTGACCGCCCGCCAGCCGGCGGGGGCGAGCAGTCCGGGCAGGCGGGGGCTGACGGTGACCAGCAGGGCGATCGGCACCCGCTCAGTCTCCGGCAGCCACCGCCGCGCCGTCGTCCGGGAGCTGGACGACGCCGTCGGGAAGGGTGACCACGCGGGCGTCCTCGAGCACGCCGTAGCGGGGGTTGACCACCGGGTCCAGGTCGTCGCGCACCTCGGCGACCAGCGCGGCGCCGACCTCGCCGGCCTCCTGCGCCGCCTGCGCGGCCAGCTGGTCGCGGACCTCGGCGAAGGTCGGTTCCGTGCGGGCGGCGACGAACCCGACGACCACCCCGCCGGACCCCGGGAGCGGCAGCGCGAAGCCCTGCCCGGCCGGTGTCCCGGCGAACGCCTCGGCCAGTGGCCCGGCCAGCTGGTCGGGGCTGGTGGTCTGGACCTGCGGCAGCGTGGCCTGGCCGGGGAACTCCGCGGCCACCGCCGGGTAGCCGGCCGGGTCGGCGACCAGCCGCGCGAGCACCTCGTCGGCGGTGGCCTGGTCGGGCACGGTGACGAAGCCGACGGCCACCTGCTCCAGCTGGGGGCGCAGCTGCTCGTAGCGGGCCCGCAGCGCGGCCTCGGAGAGGTCGACCCGCCCCGCGGCCTCCGCCAGCCGTGGGCGCAGCAGCTCCTGGCGCACGCTCTGGAACACGTCCTCGGGGGTCGCGCCCTGCTGCTCGGCGACCTGCGCGTAGACGGCCTCAGGTGGGACGGGGCCCAGCAGCTCGGCGATCCGCTCGCGCACCTCGGCGTCGGCGACCTCGACGCCCAGCCGGCGGGCCGCCTCGTCGTGCACCTGCTCGTCGATGCGCAGGGACAACACCTGCCGCGCGTAGTCCGCCCGCTCCCCCGCGGCGTACTCGGCGACCCCCGGGTCGGCCAGCCGCTCGTCGACGGCGTCGTCCAGCTCGGCGACGCCGATCCGGCTCTCACCGACGTAGGCGGCGACCGTGGGTGAGGTGCGGCAGCCGGCCAGCGGGGCGACCGCGACCAGCCCGGCGGCGAGCGCGGCCAGGGCTCTGCGGGGCGTCACGGGCGGCAGCGTCCCACAGTGGTGTGACCTGCGTCGCCCTCCGCGCGGGTGTGGCCCACGATCAGCTCAGCTCAGCTGCGGTGCTCCTGGCTCACGCTGGGAGGTGAGCCAGGAGCACGCACGATCAGCTGACCTGATCCCGGGGGGACGGCCGAGGGGTCAGGAGGCGGCGACGGCGACCGGCTGCTCCAGCACCGCCGACAGCAGCGCGTGCAGCTTCTCCAGCAGCGCCACGTCGCGCAGCGGGGTGCGCCGGTCGGGGCCCACCGGCACCTTGATCGACACGGTGCGGACCGCCTCCTTGTAGGTGGCCCCCTCGGCGAGGCGGGACAGCTTCATCACCTGCGACTCCCGCAGGTCGACCGGGCCGACCCGCACGGTCTTGCCCTGCATCGACACCTCGGTGACGCCCAGCCGGCGCATGGCGGCGCGGAACCGGGCCACCGCGAGCAGGTTGAGCACCGGGGCCGGTGCCGCGCCGTACCGGTCGGTGAGCTCGTCGAGCACGGCCTGCGCCTGGTCGTCGTCCTGCACGCTCGCGACCTTGCGGTAGGCCTCCATCCGCAGCCGCTCCCCCGGCACGTAGTCGTGCGGCAGGTGGGCGTCGACCGGCAGGTCGACGCGGACCTCCGCCGGCTCCACCGGCGGCGCCTCCCCGGTCGCCTGCGCCCGGTAGTCGGTGACCGCCTCGCCGACCAGCCGGACGTACAGGTCGAAGCCGACCCCGGCGATGTGCCCGGACTGCTCCCCGCCGAGCAGGTTGCCCGAGCCGCGGATCTCCAGGTCCTTCATCGCCACCGCCATGCCGGCGCCGAGATCGGTGTTGTGCGCGATCGTGGTCAGCCGGTCGACCGAGGTCTCGGTCAGCGGGCGCGACGGGTCGTAGGTGAAGTAGGCGTAGGCCCGCTCCCGGCCCCGACCCACCCGGCCGCGGATCTGGTGCAGCTGGGAGAGGCCGAAGGTGTCGGCCCGGTCGACGATCAGGGTGTTGGCGTTGGGGATGTCCAGGCCGGACTCGACGATCGTGGTGGCGACCAGGACGTCGTACTCCTTCTCCCAGAAGCCGACCATGATCTTCTCGAGCTCGTGCTCCTTCATCTGCCCGTGGCCGACCGCCACCCGGGCCTCGGGCACCAGCGTGCGGATCTTCGCCGCCGCCTTGTCGATCGACTGCACCCGGTTGTGGATCACGAAGACCTGGCCGTCGCGGAGCAGCTCCCGGCGGATCGCCGCGGCCATCTGCTTGTCGTCCCAGGCGCCCACGTAGGTCAGCACCGGGTGCCGCTCCTCCGGCGGGGTGAGGATCGTCGACATCTCCCGGATGCCGGTCAGCGACATCTCCAGCGTGCGCGGGATCGGCGTCGCGGACATCGACAGCACGTCGACCGCCGTCCGCATCGTCTTCAGGTACTCCTTGTGCTCGACGCCGAAGCGCTGCTCCTCGTCGACGATCACCAGCCCGAGTTCCTTGAACCGGGTGGTGGGCTGCAGCAGCCGGTGGGTGCCGACCAGCACGTCGATCTCCCCGTCGGCCAGCTTGCGCAGCGTCTCGTTCGACTCCGCCGTCGACTGGAACCGGGAGAGGACGGCGACGGTCACCGGGAACTGGGCGAACCGCTCGGCGAAGGTCTTGTAGTGCTGGTTGGCCAGCAGCGTGGTCGGCACCAGGACGGCGACCTGCTTGCCGTCCTGCACCGCCTTGAACGCGGCCCGGACGGCGATCTCGGTCTTCCCGTAGCCGACGTCACCGCAGATGATCCGGTCCATCGGGACCGGGTTCATCATGTCCGACTTGACCTCGTCGATGGCGGCGAGCTGGTCGGGGGTCTCCTGGAACGGGAAGGCGTCCTCCAACTCCCGCTGCCAGACGGTGTCCGGGCCGTAGGCGTGGCCCTTGGTCGCCATCCGGGCGGAGTAGAGCCGGATCAACTCCGCGGCGATCTGCTTGACCGCCTTGCGCGCCTGGTTCTTGGTCTTGGTCCAGTCGGCGCCGCCCAGCTTGGACAGCGCCGGGGCCTCCCCGCCGACGTAGCGGGTGAGCTGGTCCAGGGAGTCGGTGGGCACGAACAGCCGGTCCGGCGGCTGGTTCCGCTTGCCCGGCGCGTACTCGACGATCAGGTAGTCGCGCTGCCCGCCGTGCACGGTGCGGCTGACCATCTCCACGTACCGGCCGATGCCGTGCTGCTCGTGCACCACCAGGTCGCCGGGCTGCAGCTGCACCAGGTCGACGGCGTTGCGCCGCCGGGCCGGCATCTTGGTCGCGTCCCTCATCGACGTGCCGCGCTGACCGGTCAGGTCGCCCTCGGTGACCAGCGCCAGCCCGACACCGGGGAAGGCGAAGCCGGCCTCCAGGTTGCCCTGGGTGACGAAGGGCGCGCCCGCCTCGGGGGCGGTCTCGATGCCCGGCACCAGCCGGGCGCCCAGGTCGGCCTCGGTGAGCTGGTCCGCGGCGCGCTGCGCGGGGCCCGGACCGGCGAAGGTGAGCACGGTGCGCCAGCCGTCACGGCCCCAGCGGCGGAACTGGTCGAAGGCCCGCTCCTGGTCGCCGTGGAACCGCTCGACACCGGTGGCGTCCAGCGTCACCTGCGCGGCGTCGTCGTCCGGCTGCAGGGTGAACACGCCCGTCGTCCACCAGGGCAGCCCCCGGCCGCGGGCGGCGTCGGCGACGTCCTCCAGGTCCCGGAAGGACGACGCCCCCAGGTCGATCGGCGCCTGCCCGGCCTCGGCCGCGGTCTGCCAGGACGCGGCGAGGAACTCCTCCGCGGTGCGCACCAGGTCCGCTGAGCGGCTGCGGACCCGCTCGGGGTCGAGGACCAGCACGTGCGTGCCCGGCGCGACCAGGTCGGTGAGCAGCTCCATCCGGGAGCCGCCGATCAGCGCCGGGGTGAGCGACTCCATGCCCTCCACGGCGATGCCCTCGGCCAGCTTGCCGGCCACCTCGGCCAGCTCCGGGTGGTCGAGGGCCAGCTGGGCCGCGCGGGCCCGGACGTCGGCGGTGAGCAGCAGCTCGCGGCACGGCGGGGCCCACAGCCGGTCGGGCCGCTCGTCCAGCGAGCGCTGGTCGGCGGCGGAGAAGTAGCGCAGCTCGTCGACCTCGTCGCCCCAGAACTCCACCCGCACGGGGTGCGGCTCGGTGGGCGGGAAGACGTCGAGCAGGCCACCGCGGACGGCGAACTCGCCGCGCTTCTCCACCAGCTCGACCCGGGTGTAGGCGGCGTCGGCCAGCGCCCGGGCGACGTCGTCCAGCTCGGCGCTCCGGCCCGGGGCCAGCTCGACCGGCACCAGGTCACCCAGGCCGGGGGCCAGCGGCTGCAGCACGCTGCGCACCGGGGCGACGAGCACGTCGATCGTGCCGTTCTCCCGGGGGTGGGTCAGGTCCCGCAGCACCGCGAGGCGCCGGCCGACCGTGTCCGCGCGGGGGCTGAGCCGCTCGTGCGGCAGCGTCTCCCAGGCGGGGAAGACCTCGATCCGGCGGTCGGGCACGAAGCAGCGGAGCACCGCCGCGACGGCGTCCGCGTCGCGCTCCCCCGCGGTGACCACGAGCACCGGCACCCCGGCACCCGGCCGGTCCGCGGCGAGTGCGGCGACGACCAGCGGCTGCACCGCCGGCGGAGCGGTGACCGCCAGCTCGGCGGAGCCGGCCCGGCTCACCACCGAGGACAGTCCGGCGTCGGTCAGGACGACGTCGAGCACGCCGCGCAAGCTCACGGGGGTCACTCCTGGAGGCTGGTGGCCAGACGGTGCGCGCGGGTGCGCGCGAGGGCCGGCGTCCAGGTTAGTCCCGGTCGCGGACGGCTGCGGGCCCGCTCAGGAGGTCAGCGCGCGGGCGATGCGGCCCACCGGCTCCTCGGCGTCGATCGCGGCCAGCGCCTTGCGCAGGATCGTGCTGGAGGTGTGCATCGTGTAGGGGAAGTAGTGCACCCGGACCCCCACGGCGGCGAAGTCGCGCTCGAGCTTGTCGCCCTTCGCGGTGCCCCGCCAGTCGTCGCCCTTGAAGATCACGTCGAAGCCGACCTCGCGCCAGGTGTCGACCTTGTCCGGCACCACCTCGGCGTGCACGTCGTCGACGAAGCGCAGGTTGCGGACGATCTCCATCCGCTCCTCCAGCGGGACGACGGGCAGCCGCCCCTTGCTCTGCAGCAGCATCTCGTCGGAGACCACCCCGGCCACGAGCCGGTCGCAGTGGTCGGCGGCGTGCTTGAGGATGTTCAGGTGGCCGATGTGGAACAGGTCGTAGGCGCCAGGCGCGTATCCGACGACGGTCACCAGGGGTTCCTCCTCAGCTGTGCCCGGGCGCGGGCGCACCTCGGTCGACCACCCACCGTGACGGGAAGGAGACCTCCGTCCCGCCACCATGAGCTTCTGACCAGCACGTTAACGGCGAACGCTGACCCAGCGTGAGCAATGCCAGCGAGCTTCACCCGATCGGGAGCCGCCGGTCACCCGTGTGCTGCGTGACCGCGGCGACGATCTCGTCCACCCGGTCGGCGATGGTCGCGAAGGTGTGGCGCTGGACCTCCGGCGACTGCCGGAAGGGATCGGCCACCTCCGGCCCACCGGAGCGGGCCAGTCGCGGCCGGTGCCGGCCGGCCAGGCCCGGCAGGGCGGCCAACCGCGCAGCCGGGTCCGCCGGGACGTCGGCCGGCCAGCCCGTGGCGGCCACCAGGGGCGCGATGGCCCCCAGCTCCGCGAGCAGGAACGTCCGCCGGACTGCCGTCGGCTCGACGCCGACCACCGCGGCACGGTGACTCCGCTCCATCACCAGCACCACGTCGGCGGCGCGGATCTGGTCGGCCTGCAGCTGCCGAGCGGCGAAACCGGTGGGGTCGGCACCCGCCAGGCGGAGCAGCTCGGCGACCGGCGGGTCGATCGCCCGCCCGACCAGGGCGGAGGTGCCGGCGCTGGTGACGGTCACCCCCGCCCCGGCCGGGAGCCGCGTGGCCAGCAGCCGCTCGGCCGCCGGCGAGCGGCAGACGTTGCCGGTGCACACGACGAGGACCCGGGTCACGGCGCGACCACCCCGCCACCGGAGGACACGAGGGGCGTCACCGGCGGGGCCGGTCGAGCAGCCGCGCTCCCCCACCGGGCCGGGCCGCGCCCGGAGCCACGGCGGCCACAGCCGGGGGCCCGGGCGCACGAGCGCCCGGCGCGGACGCCCTCCCGGTGACCGGGATGCCCGGCTCGGCCGTGCCTCCGGCCAGGGCCCCGGGCAACGTGGCCGGCCGCCGACCAGCCGGGCGGCGGCGACCGCGGATGCGGTCCACCACCCTCCCCCACCGCGACGGCTCCGGCAGCGGCGCGCCGTAGCCGTACCCGTGACTGGCCAGCTGGCTGCGCGCGGGCAGCTTGTTGAGCACGACCCCGGACAGCCGGGCATCGACCCGGACCAGCGACTCCAGCGTCTCGGTGAGCTGCGCCCTGCGCACGCTGCCGCTGTCGGCGACGACGACCACGCCCGACACGGCGCGGGACAGCACCAGGGCGTCGGTCACCGGCAGCACCGGCGCCGCGTCGACGACGACGACGTCGTGGTGCGCGCCCAGCTCCGCCATCAGCTCGGACATCCGGGGCGAGGAGAGCAGCTGCACCGGGTTGGGCGGGACGGCGCCGGAGGTCAGCACGTGCATGCCGTGCTCCCCCCACTCCTGCAGGACGTCGTCCAGGCCGGCCCGGCCCAGCAGCACCGTGGACAGCCCGGCCGCACCCTCCAGGCCGAGCCGGTCGGCGGCGGTGGGCCGGCGCAGGTCGGCATCCACCAGCACCACCCGGTGGCCGACCTCGGACAGCGCGAGGGCCAGGTTCACCGCCACGGTCGACTTGCCCTCCCCCGGCAGGGCGGAGGTGACCAGCAGGCTCGTCGGCCCGCCGCCGACCCGCAGGAACTCCACGCTGGTGGCGAGCTGCCGGAACATCTCCGCCTGGGGGCCCCGTGGCTCGTCGGCGACCGGGACCACGCCGGCCCGGGTGGCCGGTGCGGCGGCGATCGACCCGAGCAGCGGCGCGTCGGTGAGCGACTCCAGCCGGCCGGCGTCCCGCACCCGGGTGTCCAGGGCCTCGCGCAGGACGGCGTAGAGGACCCCGACCGCGAGTCCGAGGAGCACGCCGACCGCGACGTTCCGCCTGGTGTTCGGCGAGGAGGCGTACAGCGGCACCGCTGCCGGGGTCACCTGGGTCACCCGCACCGTGGCCCGGCCGTCGGAGTCGGTCGGCGCGACGTCGTCCATGACGTCGACCAGCTGCTCGCTCACGGCCTGCGCGATCCGGGCCGCCTCGGCCGGGGACGGGTCGGTGGCGCTGATCTGCAGCACGACGGTGTCGTTGGGTGCGGTCGCCGTCACCCGCCGGCCCAGCGCCCGGGCCGACTCCGCCAGCCCGAGCTCGTCGACGACCGGCTGGAGGACCGCCGGCGTGGTGACGAGGGTGGCGTAGGAGGCCATCTGCTCCCGGGTGTAGTTGGCTCCCTGGGCGAGGTCGCTGGCCGTGGTGCTGTTCTCGAGTGACACGAACAGCTCGGCCGTCGAGGTGTAGGTCGGGGTGGCGAGCAGGCTGAGGCCCAGCGCCAGCGCCGGGAAGACGACGAGGCTGACCACCAGTGCGGCGATGTGCCTGCGGAGGAGTTCCAGATGGCTGCGCAAGCCCATCAGGGCCTCCCTCGATCGATGTGCCGGTCACTCACTGCGAGGAACGGTAGCTGCGGTTCTGCTCGGCCTGCTCGGTGTGTCATCACGAAGAGTGATCGGCCACTGCCCGATCGGGCCGACCAGGGTGCGGCGTCCCCGGCGGTTGCCCCCGTCCGGCCGTCACGGGCACCGGACCGGGCGGCCGACTGGGCGGCCACGGCGAGCCCGGCGACGAACCAGGCCCAGGTCGCGTACTGGGTGATGAGGGCGACGGTGGCGAACGCCGGGAGCTGGGCGACCAGGGCCAGCGTCGGTGGGGTGGCGCGGCGGCGCAGCACCGCGACGACCGCCAGGGCCAGCCCGGCCAGCAGGCAGCCCAGCGGGATCAGCCCGTAGGTGAGGCCGATCAGGACGAGGGCGCTGTCGATGGACCGGAAGGACCCGAAGGACACCTCGCCGGTCGGCGACCGGTAGAAGCTGTCGGACAGACCGAGCAGTTCCATCCGGCTGACGAGGCCGAGCAGGTCTCCCCGGTAGGCCGCGCTCCCCGCGGCCTCGTCGCCGGCGGCGCCGAAGACGTCGGTCACCAGCGGCAGCACCACGACGGCGACCGCGGCCAGCCCGGCGGCCAGGGCCACCCGGAGCCGGCGGGTCAGGCCGGTGCGACCGGCCAGCACCGTCAGCAGCACACCGAGGACCGCCGTCCCCAGCCCGATCCGGCTGAAGGTGAGCACGCAGGCCACGCTCATCAGCAGCACCAGGACCAGCCGCACCCCGGCCCGGAAGGGCGCGGCCAGGGTCAGCGGGATCGCCAGCGCCAGGCTCCCGCCCAGGGCGATGGAGTGCCCGAACGCGCCCTCCGCCCGCGGGAGGCCCCCGCGGAACTGGATCGTCGACCAGGTCGAGTGCAGGACGCCGGAGCCCGGTGCCGACAGGAAGGGGTTCCAGCCCGTGACGCCCTCGACCAGGGCGAGCACCGCGACGGCCGAGAAGGCGACCGCGACGGCGGCGTAGACCCACTCGGCGGACACCCGGTGCAGCACCAGACGGCCGACGAGGAAGGCGCCGGTCCACTGCACGACGAGGTCGAAGACGCTGGTGAGGGTCGCCCCGCCGAGGAACACCGGCACGAGGGCGGACGTGACGAACGCCAGGAGCACGGCGTCCGCGGGGGTCAGGGCGACCGGCAGCGACCGGCGGAACGGCAGCAGGGCGGCCAGCACGAGGAGCCCGACGGCCACCTGCGGCTGCAGGAACACCCCGACCCGGATGCCGGCCCACACCGGCACCAGGACCAGGACCGCCAGCCAGCCGGCGAGCGCCAGCCGCGGCGCGGTGCGCGCAGCCAGCAGGGCCAGCAGCGCGACCGCCAGCGCAGCCGCCGCGAGCAGCCCGTCGTCCGGGGAGCTGAGCAGACCGCTCACCGTGCGGCCCCGGCGGACCCGACGACCGCATCGCCCGGCTCCCCCGCGACGGCCGGCTCCGGCCGAGCCGGCCCGTGCGGGTCGCGCTTCCGGGCGAGCGCACGGCGCACCACGGTCAGCACCGAGAGGGCGTCCCGGCGCAGCCGCGGCACCGGCGCGACCACGGCGGCGTAGCCGGCCAGTCCGCCGACCACCCCCGCCAGGAGGGAGAGGACCGGACCGGCGGCCACGGTCGCCGCCGTCACCGCCCAGGCCGCGGCCGCGACCGTCCCGGCGACGGCCAGCACCCGGCCGGCTCCGCGGAGCAGGTCGGCGACCGGGATGGTGGCCCGGCGGGACAGCCACCAGAACGACAGCGGCCAGAGGACGGCCGGGGCGGCGGCGTACCCGATCGCCACACCGACGACCCCGCCGGTGCTGCCGATGCCGATGCAGACCAGCTTCACCGCGACCTGGATGAACGAGTAGTGCAGCAGGTGCCGGGTCAGGCCGCGGGAGAGGTAGACCCAGTAGCTCACCAGGGACAGCGTCTGGAACACCCCGGCGACCGCCAGCAGCCGCAGCAGCGGCGAGACCGACGACCACTGCTCGCCGAGGAAGACCTCGGTCAGCGGCGTGGCCGTGCCGATGACCAGCGCCAGTCCCACGACCAGGGTGTGTCCCAGGGCGAGCTGGCCGCGGAGGAGGAAGGCGGTCCAGGCGCGCAGGTCGGACTGCAGCCGGGACAGCACCGGGAGGGCGACCTGGGTGGCCGGGCCGCGCAGCTGGTTCAGCGGCGTCATCAGCAGCTGGAAGGCGCGGTTGTACAGGCCCAGGGGCACCGCACCGAAGCGCAGCCCGACGACCAGGGTGTCGACGTTGTTGCCCGCGTAGCCGATGAGCTGGGTGCTGACCATGTGCCAGCCGAACCGGAGCAGGCCCGACATCGGCTCCCGCCGGTCGGGGCGGCCGGGGAGCCACCGGCCGGCCGCCAGCACCATCGTCATCATCACCGCGTACTGGACGAGCTGCTGCACCACGAGCGCCCAGAACCCGGCCCCGGCCAGCGCCAGCACCAGCGCCGCGGCCAGCCCGCAGACCGGGGACACGGTGTCGGCCAGGACCAGCCGGCCGAAGAGCAGCCGGCGGGTGAGGTCGGCGCGGTACTGGGTCGCGATGCCGTTCAGCACGAAGGTCCAGCAGAGCACCTGGGTCAGCGCGGTCAGCTCGGGTCGCCCGTAGACGGCGGCCAGCAGCGGCGCCCCGGCGAAGACCAGCAGCGCCAGCCCCAGCCCGATGGCGCTGTTGATCCAGAAGAGGTTCGACCGCTGCGCCCGGGTGAGGACGCGGGCCTGCACGGCCGCGGTGGACAACCCGAGGTCGCGGAAGATGTCGGCGATGCCGATCACCACGGTCGTCATCGCCAGCAGGCCGTAGTCGGCGGGCGCGAGCAGCCGGGACAGCAGGACGACGGACAGGACCTGGACGCCGATGCGCACACCCTGACCGGCCAGGGTGACGACGGCGCCACGCGCGGCCCGGTCCCCGAGCTGACCGGCGGGGAGCTCCGCACCCGACCCGGCGGTGGTGTCCAGCTGCCCGGCGGCGCCGACGGGGGCGGGCTCCGGCCCGGGTGGTGGGCCGGCCGAGGTCATCGGAGCCGCCGCAGAGCCGTCTCTGCCGGGACCAGCAGCTCCTGCGCCCGGTCCCGCACGCCGCGGGCCGCGGCGGCCAGGTCGGTCCGCTCGACGATGCGCAGCGTGGCGTCCACCGGGTCCGGCTCGGTGCGCAGGTCGATCAGGTGCGGCCAGCCGACCCCGGCCAGCAGCGGCTCGAACTTGCGCGAGTAGGCCAGCGGCACCGCCGGGGTGCCGACCGACAGCGCGTTCAGGCAGGCGTGCATCCGGCTGCCGATGACCAGCTCGGCCCCGGCCACCATCCGCCGCACCTCGTCCAGCGATGTCGGGACCAGCACCTCCGGGGCGTCGTCCCGGTCGGCCGCGAACTCGCGGGCGGCGCGGACGTCGTTGTCCGCGGACGCCGAGTCGAGCACGTGCGCCAGCAGGGCCACCCGCCGGCCGCGCCGGACCAGCTCGTCGTGGAGCCGGCCCACCGCCTGGCGGTAGCGGTCGGAGTCGACGTGCTCGCCGGAGCGCCACAGCAGCCCGGAGACGTTGAGCAGCACGTCGTGGGTGGGCATCCGCGCGGGCACGTCGAGGGCGAAGACGACGTCGGTGGTCAGCACGTCGACCGGGCGGCCCAGCTCCGCGGCGTGGTCGGCGCTGAGGTGGTCGCGGGCCATGGTCGTCGTCGCGGCAGCCAGGCTGCGCCGGGCCAGCAACCGGGCGCGGCGACCGCCGAAGGGCCCGATGGTCTGCGGGCCCAGCACGAGCGGGACGCCGGTGGAGTGCACGTACTCGGCGGCGGAGGACATGGCGAACAGCCGCTGGAGGCCGTAGATGTCGGCGAAGCTGTCACCGGAGCGGGTGTCGACCACGACGTCGAAGTCGCGGACCCACTCCCGCAGACCCGCGCGGCGGGTCACCCGCTCCACCGCCAGCGCGCGGGGGTCCCCGAGCCGGACCGGGGCCACGGCCGAGCCGTAGTTCTGGGTCACGACCTCCACCCCCGGCCACACCCGCCCGAGCAGCGCGGCGGTGCCCTCGGCCAGAGCCCGGACGCCCAGGTTGGGCGAGTGCTGATCGGCCCACAGGACGAGAGCTCGCATGGTCGTGACCTCCGCCGGAGGACGACCGACGGCCGTGCTGGGCCGACGTCGTCCGGTCAGGGAACCGGGCCTCGTGGCCCCGGTCTGCGGCGAGGTTAGCCACGCTCACGGCCCGGCCCGGCCCGCGAATGCCCCGTCCGGGGGAGGTCGAGCGGCGTTCTCCCCCGACCGGGTCAGCACCGGTCGCCCACCGGGACCCGGGGCTCCTACCCTCCTCGAGTCGGGCCGGCGACCGTCGGCCTCCCGAGGCTGGGAGCACCGTGCCGGATCCGTCCTCTCCTGGGTTCGTCGTCCAGCAGTCCTTCCCGACGCCACGGCCCACGACGAACCCCTACATCGTCATGCTGGGCCGGAGTCTGGCCGCGCTCGAGGACGTCGAGCTGCGCACCTTCAGCTGGCGCCGGGCACTGCTGCGCCGCTACGACGTCTTCCACGTGCACTGGCCGGAGATCCTGGTGGCCGGGCAGAGCCCGCTGAAGGCGCTGGTCCGCCAGCTGCTGTTCCTGCTGCTGCTGGCCCGGCTGCGGCTGACCCGCACGCCGCTGGTGCGCACCGTGCACAACCTGGAGCTGCCGCAGGGCATCTCCCGGCGCGAAGTGGCCCTGCTGCGGCTGGCCGAGCGGCTGACCACGCTGCGGATCCGGCTCAACGAGAGCACCGAGGTCGCTCCCGGCCGGCCCGCGGAGCTGATCGTGCACGGCCACTACCGCGACTGGTTCGCCCGCTTCCCCCAGGCCGCGACGGTTCCCGGGCGGATCACCTTCTTCGGGTTGGTCCGGCGGTACAAGGGTGTCGAGCGGCTCATCGAGGTGGTCACCGCGACGCCGGGCGACCGGGTCGAGGGCGACCTGTCGCTGCACGTGGCCGGCCGGCCCTCCAGCGACGAGCTGGCCGACAGGCTCCGCCGCACCGCCGCCACCGACCCGCGCGTGCACCTGCGGCTGGAGTTCCTCGACGACGCCGACCTGGTGGCCGAGGTGACCGCCGCCGAGCTGGTGGTGCTCCCCTACCGGGAGATGCACAACTCCGGCGGCGCGCTGACCGCGCTGTCCCTGGCCCGCCCGGTGCTGGTCCCGGCCAACGACGTCACCCGTGCGCTCGCGGCCGAGGTGGGCCCCGGCTGGGTGTGGACCTACGACGGCGACCTGGAGTCCGCGGACCTGGTCGGTGCGCTGCGCGGGGTCCGGACCCGCGGCGAGGTCCCCGCGCCCGACCTGTCCGCCCGCGACTGGGACGTCGCCGGCCGGGCGCACCTGGCCGCCTACCGTCGCGCGGTGGCCCTGGCCCGCAGCTGACCGGCCCGCAGCTGACCGGCCCGCAGCTGACCGGCCCGCAGCTGACCGGTCCGGCCGCGGACCGGCGAGCCGTACTCCTGGTAGACGTGCCCGACCGTCCCGGCCAGCATGCCGGCGCCGCGAGCGGCGCTGCGGGCACCGCGGGCGCGGTGCCCGACGTCGGCGGTGACCACCCCGAGCACCCAGCGCGCCGCGCCGCCGAGCACCCGCCCACCGCCGGCGACCCAGCCCCGCCCGCGGGCGGCGAGCCGGCCGCGCCGGCCACCGGCCAGCACCAGGGCGACCCGGCTGACCGAGTTGCCCGAGCTGAAGGCCCGCCGAAGCACCCACTCCGGACGGGTCCGCTCCACGGGGACGACGTCGGTCACGACGGCCTCCGCACACCAGACCAGCGCGCCCCCCGCGGCCGCGAGCTGCCGGGTGAACAGGGTGTCCTCTCCCCCGCTGAGCCCGAACGCGGGGTCGAACCGGAGACCCGCCGCCCGGACCTGGGGCAGGTGCAGCAGCAGGTTGTTGGTGGCCGCGACCCCGATCGGGGTGCCGGTCGGCAGCCGACGGCGGTCGAAGAAGCCACCCGCGGCCACCCAGGCGGGCAGCGGCGCCGGGAAGCGGGAGGTGACCGTGCCGGCGACCGCCGCCGCTCCGGAACCGCGCTGGGTGGCCAGCAGGTGGCGCAGCCAGCCGGGGTGCGGCAGCTCGTCGTCGTCGATGAAGACCAGGAACTCGCTGCCGTCGGACTCCACCAGTGCCCGGTTCCGGCCCGCGGCGATCCCCGGGGTCGGCTCGTGGACGTAGTCGACCCCGACGCCCGGCGAGCCCGCGCGCGTGGCGTCCTCGACGGTGGCCCGCCCGCTGCCCGCCGGGTCGTTGTCCACCACCAGCACGCGCCCACCGCCGTCCCCGGCCACCTCGGCGACCTGCCCCACCAGCTCGGGGAGCAGCGCCGCGAGGGTCTCCGGCCGCCGGAACGTCAGCACGGCGACGGTGACCGTCGGCGGCGTCGTCCCCGCGGCGGTCACCGGGCGTCCCAGGTGCGGTGCAGCAGGCGGGCGATCTCCGCCCGGTAGGCCTCCGGCGCGTGCCGGTCCCGGGCGAGCTGCGCGTCCTCGACCGCCAGCCGGCTCACCGTCGGCCAGTCGGCCACCAGTTCCGCGACCGCATCGGCCCAGGCGGCCGGCCGGCCGGGGGGCACCGCTCGGGCGGAGGCGTATCCCGCGGCCGCCTCCCGGAGCCCGCTGCTGTCGCTGACCACCAGGGGGCGGGCGGCCAGGACCGCCTCGACCGCCGTGTTCCCGAACGGTTCGTCCACCACCGACGGGACCAGGACGACGTCGGCGGCGGCCAGGACGGGCCAGACGTCGGCCTCGAAGCCCCGGAAGGCGACCTGCCCGTCCAACCCGGCGGCGGACACCGCCTCCCGCAGCTCGGCCTCGAACCACTCGTAGCCCGGGAACACCCCGCCGAGCAGGTCCAGGCAGGCCGGCGCCCCGCGGGACCGGAGCTCCTGGAGCGCGGCCACGGCCACCTGCGGCCCCTTCCGCGCCGACAGCCGGCCGATGTACAGCAGCCGGACGCCACCGGTGAGCTCTGCCCGCGGCGGCGGGACGGTCGCCGGGGAGGGGATGCCGTTGCGGACGACCGTGGCCCGGCGCTCCACCCGGGGCGCCGACTCGGCGAGCACGTCCAGGCTGAACCGGCTGTTGACGACCACCGCCGAGGCCCAGGTGACCGGCAGGGTGAGCAGCCGGCGGACCGGCGCCGGGGCGCCGCGCTCGGCCTCGTGCACGTGGCAGACCACCCGCCGGCCCAGCAGCCGGGCCAGCAGGACCCACAGCGGGATGGTCAGGGTGCTGACGTAGACGCCGTCCCGGCCCGCCGTGCGCACCAGCCGCACCGCCGGGAACAGGCCGGTGGCGGCGTCGCCGAGCAGCCGGACGGCGCCGGCCGGGCGCAGGGCGCTCTTGCGGACCACCGGCATGGGGCAGGTGACGACCTCGGCGCCGAGCTCCCGCAGCGCGTCGGCCAGCGGGCCGACCCCGGGCAGCGCGACGACCACCTGGTCCTCCGCGGCGAGCGCCGCGACCGACTCCAGGAACACCCGGTCGGAGCCGTAGAGCTCCGACCCCGGGTGGGCGAGCAGCACCCGCCGGGGCTCGCCGGTCGGCCGGCGACGGACCGGCCGGGCGAGGGCGGCGAGCCCGAGCAGCGCGCCCTCGACCGAGCCGCGCAGCGCGGCCCACGCCGGCCGCGGGGACTCGACCAGCTGCCGGCGGCCGCCGCGCAGCAGGATCTCCCAGCTGACCCGGGGTGTTGCGGCGAGCCACCGCAGCAGGTCGGGGCGGGACAGGTTCCGGGCGGCGAAGACCAGCCGGTTGCGGCAGTTGTAGCGGTAGTAGAGGGCGGACTTGCCCCGGGCCCGGCCGGTGCCGTGCGTACCGCCTTCGTCGTGCACGACCTCCAGGTCCGGGCGGACCTCCAGGCGGCCACCGGCCGCGAGGGCGCGGTGGCTGAGGTCGACGTCCTCCCAGTAGAGGAAGTACGTCTCGTCGAAACCGCCCAGCCGGTCCCACAGCTGGGCGTGGACCACCAGGCACGCCCCGGTCAACCACGGTTCCGACGCAGGCAGCGGCGGGTGGGGCGAGCGGGCCCCGCGGATGCGGCCGTCCCGCAGCGACAGCGTCGACCCGCTGAACACCACCTCGCCGGACGAGGAGGTGATCAGCGGGCTGATCACGGTCAGCGGTTCGCGCAGGCTGTGCGCCCGCAGCTCGGCGACGACGGCCGGGGTGGCGCGGGCGTCGGGGTTGAGGCAGAGGAAGGTGACGCAGCCCAGCTCACGGGCGCGCGCCACCCCCACGTTGGTCGCCGCCCCGAAACCGCGGTTGTCCGGCAGCCCGACCACGTCCCAGCCCCGGTCCCGGCCCAGCTCGACCAGGGAACGGCGCTCCACCGTGGTGGAGAAGTTGTCGACGACGACCACCCGCACGTCGGGTCCCAGCGCCGGCGCGGCCTCCAGGTTCTCGGCCAGCAGCGCGTGCGAGCCGTAGTTCACCACCACGACGCCGATCGGTCCCGGGGCCGGCGTCGGCGTCTCAGCCCCGCGCACGGGCCACCTCCCGTCGTACCCGGGACCGGGTGCCACGGGCGGCCCGGACGGTGTCCCGGGGAGAGCGGAGTGCGTGCCCGAGGAGGCCGAACCCCCGGTAGCGCGGGACGGGCCGGCCGGCCAGTGCGTTGCCCAGCAGCCGGCCGGCGAGGGTGCGGCGCCGGTCCGCCTGCAGCGGCTGCACGGCGACCACGGTGTCGAGGTCCACCGGGCCGACGGTGAGCACCCCCGCGGCCACCGCACGGTCGACCAGCTCACGCCCCCGCCGGGTGCGCGCGATGAGCACGCTGCGCCCGGCGTCGTCGGCGAAGACCGGGTACCCGCGGTCGTCGGCGTGCCAGAAGTCGCCGGCCACCAGGTCGGCGCTCTCCCCGGTCCCGTCGGGGCACAGCTTGCACCGCCACTGCGTGGTCGGGCCGAGGTACCGGCCCCACGACTCGTCGTAGGAGGCCCGGACGGTCTGCTGATCGGTCACCGCCGTGAACTCCCCCGGCCACCCGCGCCCCCGGTACCGCAGGTCGGTCACCCGTTCGCCGTCGCCCACGCCGAGGCTCCGCACCAGGTCCGTCGTCGCCGTCTGGGCGGGGACCCCGGCGCAGAAGAAGGACATCAGCAGGGGCGCGCCGGTGTCCCCGGTCAGGGCGCGCAGCGCCGACACCTCGCAGGGCTTGCCGACCACGGCCCCGCGCGGGTCCAGCGCGGCGGGGTGCGCGGCGTTCGCGACCGGGGCGTAGCGCGAGCCGGCGGCGGCCAGCGCGCCGGTGCGATCGGTCACGGCGACCGCCACGGTCCGGGCGGGGTCGGCGGGGTCGGCCTGCGCACCCACGACCTGGGCGACCTCCCCGGTGGAGACCAGCCACGCGGTCAGCGCGGTCAGGACACCGCCGCTGCTGCCGGCGTGCCGCACACCCGGATCGGTCGCCCATGCCTCCCACGCCGCGACGACCGGGCCCAGGAGGTCGTGCCGGACGGAGCCCTCCGGAGCACGGGCCTCGACCCGCCGGCCCGGGCAGCTGCGGGCGAACGCCGCTGCGACGTCCCCGGCGGGCGGACGCCGCGTGGAGAGCTCGACCGGGACCGGCCGGCTGCGGCCGGCCGGGTCGAGCCGCATCTCCAGTGCTCGATCGAGCTGGACGCAGGCGCCGCACCCGGAGCAGTTCCCGGCGGCCACCACGCGGGCGACCTCGGCGGCCAGTGCCGGCGCCACCCGGTCCGCCCCCAGCTCGGCGGTCCCCGTCACAGCGGCGTACCCGGGTGCAGCAGCACGGTGGCCGGCGCGTGGCCTCCGGAGTCGGGCCGGACGGCCGTGGCCCCCGGGCTGGTCGAAGCGGACATGCAGCTCTCCCGGTCGTTGATCCCGGCGTCCGTCACCGCTGGTGGCCGGCTGTCGGGGTGACGACCCATCCCACCCCAGCCGGGTGCCGCACCACATCCCCCGTGCTGGTGACCCGGCCGGAGCCGGAGGGTGCACCGGAGGTCCGGTGCACCCTCCGGCACGTCAGTCCGCGGCGGGGACCGAGCCGGCGGCGGTCACGCTCAGCCCGTCGACGGACAGGGTCTGCGGACCAGCGGCCGAGCCCGAGGTGTAGCCCATCAGGTACAGCGACCCGGCCCCCTGCAGCCCCGCGGCGTCATCGGTCGCGCTCACCTGCCAGTCGCCCGGCTCGGTCCCGCTCACCGCCCAGGCCTTCGCCTGCACCGTCGTCGTCCCCGAGCCGACCGCCTCGACCCGGACCCGCAGCACGTCACCGGTGGCGTACCTCCCCGGCAACGTGACCGTCCGCAGCGCCGTCTCCGCACCCGAGACCACCCGCACCACCGACAGCTGCACCACACCCGTGGGCGAGAACCACAGCTTCGCCCGGTAGTCACTGCTCCCGACCCGGCGCACCCCCAGGTTCACGAACGACCCACCACCGGTCGGAGCGCTCTGCAACGCCACGTCCAGCTGCGCCGACACGTCCTGCACCGACACCGGCAGGGACGCACCCACACTCCGCGCCGGCGACACCGTCAACGTGCCCACCCCGCCGCTCACCGCGGCGTTGGTCACCCCACCGGCGATCGCCCAGACCCCACCCAGGTCAGCCGCACCCCAGCCACCGGCCACCTCCCGACCGAACCCATCGGTCGCGAGCTGCTCCACCGTCGGGTCGGCCGGCTCCGTCGGGTCCGTCGGCTCCGTCGGGTCCGTCGGGTCCGTCGGGTCCGTCGGGTCCGTGGGCCCGGTCGGGTCCGTGGGCCCGGTCGGCGCAGCCACGGTCACCTCCCGGGTCACGGTGCCGGTTGCGCCGTCGTCGTCGGTCACCGTCAGCGTCACGCTGTACGTGCCGGCCGCCGCGTAGGTGTGCGACGCCGTCGCCCCGGTCCCGGTCGCGCCGTCACCGAAGTCCCACGCGTGCCCGGTCACCGTCCCGTCGGAGTCCACCGACCCGGTGGCGTCGACGGAGACGGTCAGGTCCGACACGGCCGAGGTGAACGCCGCGGAGGGGGCTGCGTTGACCGGCGCAGTGGACGGCCGGCTGCCCGGGACCCCGACGTGCAGACCGTCGAGGGTGACGGGCTGGGGGCTGGTGGCCGAGCCGGAGGTGTAGTCCAGCACGTACAGCCCACCGGCCTCCTGCAGCACCGGGGTGTCGTCGCTCGCGCTCACCTGCCAGTCCGCCGGCTCCGTGCCGGTGGGCGCCCACGCCTTGGCCTGCAGCGTCGTCGTCCCCGACCCGACCGCCTCCAGCCGGACCCGCAGCACCTCACCAACGGCGTAGGTGCCCGGCAGCGTCACCGTCTTCAACGACGTCTCCGCACCCGACAGCACCCGGACCAGCGACAGCTGCACCACGCCCTTGGCCGAGAACCACGCCTTGACCCGGTAGTCACTGCTCCCGATCCGCCGGACCCCCATGCTCACGAACGTCCCACCACCGGTCGGGGCACTCGGCAACGACACGTCCACCTGCGCCGCCACGTCCCGCGCCGAGATCGGCAGCAACGCACCCACCGTCCGGGCCGGCGACACCGTCAACGTGCCCACCCCACCGCTCACCCCGGCGTTGGCCACCCCGCCAGCGATCGTCCAGACCCCTCCGACGTCAGCCGCACCCCAGCCACCTGCGACCTCCCGACCGAACACGTCGGTCGCGATGGCGGCGGGCTCCGCGGCCACGGTCACCTCGCGGGTGACCGTGCCGGTCGCGCCGTCGTCGTCGGTCACCGTCAGCGTCACGCTGTACGTGCCGGCCGCCGCGTAGGTGTGCGACGCCGTCGCCCCGGTCCCGGTCGCGCCGTCACCGAAGTCCCACGCGTGCCCGGTCACCGTCCCGTCGGAGTCCACCGACCCGGAGGCGTCGAAGGCCGCGGACAGCGCGTCGGTCGTGGCCTCGAACGCCGCCGTCGGCGCCGCGTTGACCGGCGGTGCGAGGACCGTGACCTGGCGGGTGGCGGTGCCGGTCGCGCCGTCGTCGTCGGTCACCGTCAGCGTCACGCTGTACGTGCCGGCCGCCGCATAGGTGTGCGACGCCGTCACCCCGGTCCCGGTCGTGCCGTCACCGAAGTCCCAGGCGGAGGAGACGACGCTGCCGTCGGAGTCCGCCGACCCGGTGGCGTCGAACTGCACGTCGAGATCGGCGGCGGTCACCGTGAAGGACGCCGTCGGCGGGACGTTGACCGCCTCACCGGTCGTCGCCACCGAGTAGTGGCTGGCGACCTGGTCCGCGGTCAGCGCGGTCGGGTAGACGGCCACCTCGTCGAGCTGCCCGCTGAACCACGTGCCGTTGCCGCCCCAGGTGGAGTCCCCACCGAGCCGCCAGTAGCCGTTGTAGACCTGCGCCGAGGTGGTGTCGGCGCGCTCGGCCACGAGCTCACCATCGACGTAGAGGGCCATCCCCGCCGACGAGAGGGTCGCCACGACGTGGTGCCACTGACCGTCGTTGACCCGGCCGGGGGTCTTGAGGACCCGCTCCACGTTCGGGTAGACGCCGAAGTGCAGGTACCCCGAACCGTCCAGGTACAGGTGCCGGTCGTAGCTGCCGCTGGTCGTGCTGGTCCGGGACGACCCGAAGCCGATCAGCTTCCCGCCGTTGCGCGAGGTCGTCCGCACGAACGTCTCGATGGAGAACGTCTGCGGGCCGGCGATCGCGGTCTGGGTGGCCGCCAGTCCGCGGGAGGTGCCGCTGAACTGCGCAGCCGTGTCCTCGTCACCGGCCAGGGCACCCTCGCGTCCCCTGCTGACCCCGCTGGCGACGGCGAGGTCCAACCCTGCGGGGCCGAAGTCGTAGCCGGTCGAGCCGCCGGTCTCCCCCAGCCGCCACTGGTCGACGGCGCCGTCGGCGCGCACGGTCGCGGCGTACGCGCCACCTGCGGAGGGGCCGGTGGCAGCGACGGTGACCGAGGTCGATCCGCTGGTCACGGCGTTGCCGAAGGGGTCGGAGACGACCACCCGGTAGCTGTGCTGCGTCCCGGGCTCGAGCCCGGTGTCCAGGAAGCCGATCCGGCTGGCGGTCTTGCGGTGCTCCGACCGCACGGCGGTCTGGTACACCGGTGCGCTGCCCCCGTCGCGGTACACCGAGTAGGTGAGCGTGCCGTTGTCCCGGTCGGTCGTGGTCGACCAGCTGACCCGGGCCGTGCCGGCGGCGAACGAGCTGACGTCCGGGGTCAGCGCAGCGCTGCTCACCGGCCCGATCTCGTTCGGTGCCAGGCTCGGGACGGCGAACCGGACGAGCCCGGCCTGGGCCTTGTTGTTCACGCCCGGGAACTCACCGGCGTAGGCGATGTACTGGCTGTTGCCGGTGACCGACCAGCCGGCCTGGCCCTGCCCGGTGACGGACCCGGAGAGGAAGGTCGGGTACCAGTCGAGGACGGCCGGCGCGGCCTTGCCGACGAACCGCTTGTTGCCGACGGTCGCCGAGCCGACGGTGGCGTCGCTGGGTGCGGCGCTGTAGGCGATGGCGTACTCCGAGACGCGCGGGCTGGACTCGGGGAAGCCGCCGATGTTGCTGCAGACGTGCGGGTGCCCGGCGATGTAGACGGCCCCGCCGATCGGCACGCTGGAGTAGGTGTCCCCGTGGCAGTCGCCCATCCAGACCAGCTCGCCGGTGGAGGCGTTCGCCGCCAGCGCGCCCTCGACGTTGCCCGGCCCGTAGTAGTCGTAGCCGGTGGCGTACACGTTGGTGCCATCGGTGGAGAGGCTGTAGATCGCGGCGTTGTCGCCCTGGTTGGTGACCAGCTGGCCCACCGCGAAGGGCAGGGTCTCACCGGTGACGGCGTCCACCGCCCCGATGCCGCTGGTCGCCACGCCGTTCAGCGTGCCGAACCGGCCGCCGACGACCACCTTGGAACCGCCGTCGGTCACCACCATCCCCATCACGGAGTAGTTGGCGGCGGTGCTGCCGTTGGCGTTGACCCCGGCACCGGCCTGCGGTGCCCAGGGCAGCAGGCTGCCGTCGGTGGCGCTGACCGCCGCGAGCCGGCTGCGCGGGGAGCCGTTCATGGAGGAGAAGCCGCCGCCGAGGTAGACGGTGGAGCCGCTGACCGCGATCGCCTGCACCTGGTAGCCGGCGATCGGCCGGAACTCCGGCACCAGCTGCCCGGTGGCGGTGCTGTAGGCGGCGACCCGGTAGCGGGCCTGGCCGTCGGCGGTGGTGAAGTCGCCGCCGACGTAGATCCGGGAGCCGTCCGGCGAGGCGGTCACCACCAGTGCCTGGCCGTTGAGGTCCGGGGCGAAGGAGGTGATCAGGTTGCCGGTGCGGATGTCGTAGGCGAGGAGGTTGTTGCGCCTGGTCTCCTGCGTGCCGGCGGGCGCCCCGGCCGGACGGGCAGAGGTGAACTTGCCGGCCACGTAGACGGTGTTGCCGACGACGGCCTGCGACCACGCGACGCCGTCGATCTGCACGGTCGGCAGCGCGTCGGCGGTCACCGTGGTGGGCGAGAGCGGGTTCGCGGGGTCCACCGGCGCCGAGTCGGCGCGCGCGGCGGCCGGCAGGAGCGCCAGCGACCCGGCGAAGAGCGCCATGCTCATCAGCCCGGCGACCGCCGCCCGACTGGTCGTCCTCAATGCGTTCATCTTCCGTCGTCCCCGCTCACGCCGAGTAGTTGCCCAACCGGGCTATCGGAGACTAAGCGTGACGATCGCGGACAAGTCACCCCCTGAACGGGTACATCCGAGCAGTTCAGAAGCCAGACGAGTGAATGCCGATGACACTCGGTAAGGCTGCCCTGTCACTCTGTGTACGGACGCTGCCGAGACAGCCCGGACGCCGTCGAGCCCGCCCCCCGGGACGCGGGGTGCGGGCTCGACGAGCGGGCAGGTGCTCGGACGCGGCCGGTTCAGCCCACCGGGCCCTGGAAGACCAGCAGCGGTGCGGCGGCGGCGTACCCGACGGTCACCGTGACCAGGTCGCGCTCGCCTGCGGGCACGGAGAAGACGTAGTGCCCTTCCGCCGCGGCACCCGCGGCGAGGGAGCCTTGGGCCGGGGCGGCCGCCGGGTCGTTGACCGGCGAGGCCGCCGTCTCCTGCTCGGAGTAGGCGACGTTGACCTGCAGCCCGTCCAGCGAGATCGGCTCGGCCGTGCCGTTCGTGACCCGGACCGTGATCGCCAGGGCCGGACCGCTCACGTTGCCCGGGCCGGTGCCCACCGCGTCGATCGCCGCGATGGCCGGGAGCGTGACCGTGACCCCGTCCGCGGCCACCGCCGGCTCGTCCAGGGCGACCGGTGCGAGCATCGCCGGGATGCCCGTGGCCGGCCCGGGGACAGCCGGCTCCGTGGGCGCCCCGGTCGACACCGAGGCCGCCGTCCCGCTCGGGGTCGACGAAGCGGTCGGGCTCGCCGGGCCGTGGGACGCCGGGCCGGCGGCCGACGTCGCGGCAGGCTCGGCTGCAGCCCGCCCGTCGCCGTCGCCGCCGCCGGTCAGCAGCAGGACCAGGACGGCAGCCGCGACCACCAGCGCGGCCACGATCGACGCCAGCGCCCACCGGCGCCGCCCCCCTCCGCTCGACGGTCGATCGTCCGCCCCGCTGCTCATGCCGCCAGCCTCCCCATCTCGCCGAACCACTTGACGCTGGCCAGGCCCAGGTACGCCGCCGTGGCCAGCAGGAGCAGGCCGTAGGCCGACAGGAAGACCACGGGCGCACCCCACAGCAGGAACACCAGGCACAGCAGCCCGTAGTCGGTCGGCATCACCAGCAGCGACCGGAGCACGCTGGGGCGCCCGTCGGTGTGCGCCGCCCGGGTGCGCGCGCCGTGCTGGGCGCGCATCGCCTCGTTGAGCAACGTGCCGAAGAAGAGCACCACCGAGACCACCGAGAAGCCCAGCGGCATCAGCAGCCACGGCCCACGCTCGACCGGCTCGAAGCGGTACAGCCCGATCAGCAGGGCCAGGTGCAGGCTGGCGATCTTCAGCGCGTCGACCATGTGGTCCAGCCACTCCCCGGCCGGTGAGCCACCCCCGCGCAGCCGCGCCAGCTGCCCGTCCGCCGAGTCGAAGGCGTAGCCCGCCACCAGGCAGCCGGCCACCAGCAGGCCCGCCCAGCCCGACGGCGGGACCAGCGCCAGCACCGCGATGCCCGAGAAGGTGAACAGCGCGCTGATGCCGGTGACCGCGTTCGGCGTGAGCCGGGCGTGGAAGGCCAGCGCGGCCAGCAGCCGGCCGAGCCTGCGGTTGACGAACCGGGAGTAGGCGGGTGCACCCTTCGCGCCCTTCTGCGCGCTGCCCAGCCGGCGCACCGTCTCCCGCAGCGTCTCCTCGCCCGGACGGGGCCGGGCGGCCGGGACCGGCGTCGGCCGGTCCAGGATGTCGCTCATGCTCCGGCCGATCGCACGGTCGGGGCGTCGCCGGCCGCACTCGGCGCGGGCGGCTGGGTGGACCGTCCGGACGCGCGGAAGGCCGGAGCCGGCACCGGACGTGGCCGGACGGCGGCGGGTGCGTGCTCGCCGGGGGCAGCGGCCGGGCCGAGCCGCAGCCGGCGGCCGCTGGGCCGCGACCGCGGGAAGTCCCGGGCCGCGAGCCGCTGGCACAGCGCCTCGTAGGCCGCGGCCACGTGGTCCCAGTCGTAGCGGGCCGACAGCAGCCGGGCACGCTTGCCCCGCCGCCGGGTGCCGGCCACGTCGGCCTCGGACTCGGCCAGGGCGGCGGCGACGTCGCCGGCGGTGCGGAAGTACCGGCCGCTGGTCTCCAGCACCTCGCGGTTGAAGGAGACGTCGTAGGCGATGGTGGCCGCACCGGCGCCGATGGCGCGCAGCAGGGAGGGGTTGGTCCCGCCCACCGAGTGCCCGTGCAGGTAGGTGGCGCAGTGCCGGTAGAGCTGGTCGAGCAGCTCCTGGTCCCAGACCCCGCCCAGGAACCGCACCCGGTCGTCGGCGAGCGCGTGCACCCGGCGGGTGTAGTCGTCGGCGTAGGGGGCCGAGCCCACCACGACCAGCGGGAGCCGTGCGTCGCTGCGCCGGTACCCGTCGACGATGACGTCGACGTGGTTCTCCGGTTCGAAGCGGGCCACGACCAGGTGGAACCCGCCGGCGGTGAGGCCGGCCGCGGCGAGCTCGTCGTCGGCCGGGTCGTCGAGCTTCGGGGCGCCGTAGGCGATCTGCTCGGTGGGCGCGGAGAACTCGTCGCGGTAGTAGTCGGCGATGCCCTGCGCATCGGCGATGAGCGCGTCGGACCACCGGACCGAGAGCGCCTCGACCACGCGGTAGTAGCGCTTGCCGACCCCGCCCCACTTGGCGCGCTGCCACTCCAGGCCGTCCACGTGGGTGGCGACGGGGATCCGGGCGGCACGCAGCAGCGGCAGCCAGGGGGCGTTGGCCGCGTTGAACACCACGGCGGCGTCGACCCGGTGGGCGAGCAGGTGGGCCACGGACAGCCCGGTGTGGCTCAGCGTCTCCAGCGAACGGCGGCGCAGCGCCGGCAGGTGCACCAGACGCATGCCCAGGTGGGTGGCCGGGCGCGGCTGGTCGGCCGCCGTCCGGCAGTAGACGACGACGTCGTGGCCGGCGTCGGCCAGCCGGCGACCGACCTCCTCGACGGCGGTCTCGAAACCGCCGTACCGGGCCGGGACCCCGCGGGTCCCGACGAGCGCGATGCGGAGCGGGTCCGACCTCCTGGATGGCATGGTCTGCGGCTCCGTTTCTCCCGTGCTGAGGGGGGCGCCCTCTCGGCGGGGGCGCCTCGTTCCCGGTCCGGGCCGGGCCCGGACACGGCGGGCCGGTGCCTGGGACCGGCCGCTCCGGGTCCGACCATCCCCCGGCCGGACGCCGGCGGCGCCGTCTCCGAGCCCGCCGTCACCCGGAGGGAGGAAGGCCCGCGGGGCGTCCCGTCACCCGGCCGGGTCCGTCGCCGCGGCGGTCAGTAGGCCCCGCTGGCGGTGACCACCGCGCGGGCGGTCTTCAAGAGGATCTGGGCGTCCAGCGCCAGCGACCAGTTCTCCACGTAGCGCAGGTCCAGCCGGACCGCCTCGTCCCAGGCGAGGTCGCTGCGGCCGGAGATCTGCCACAGCCCGGTGAGCCCGGGGCGGACGAGCAGGCGCCGGCTCACCGAGGAGTCGTAGCGGGCGACCTCCTCCGGCAGCGGTGGACGCGGCCCGACCAGCGACATCGACCCGGTGAGCACGTTGACCAGCTGCGGGAGCTCGTCCAGCGAGAGCCGGCGCAGCCACCGGCCGACCGGTGTGACCCGGGGGTCCGAGCGCATCTTGAACAGCAGGCCGTCGGCGTCGTTGCCGTCGGAGAGCCCGGCGACCTGGCGGTGCGCTCCGTCGACCATGCTGCGGAACTTGAGCATGGTGAACTCCGCGCCGCCGACGCCCACCCGCTGCTGGCGGAAGAACACCGGGCCGGGCCCGGAGAGCCGCACGGCGACCGCGAGGACGGCGAACACCGGGGCCAGCGCGATCAGCGCGGTCAGCGCGACCGAGCGGTCCAGGGCGCCCTTGACCACCCGCCGCCACCCCTCGAACCGGGGCTGCTCCACCGCGAGCAGCGGCAGCCCCTCGAACGGGCGGATGTGCAGCCGCGGACCGGCCACCTCGACCAGGCCCGGGGCGACGAGCAGCTCCAGCCCGGTGCCCTCCAGCTGCCAGGACAGCGAGCGCAGGTACTGGGCGGCGGTCTCCGAGGCCGACGTCACCGCGACGGTGTCGGCACCGGTCCGTGCGGCGGTCGCGACGACGTCGTCCAGCCCGGCGACCGGCAGGTCGGTGGCCCGGACCACCCGGTCGCGGTCACCTGGGGTGACGCACAGGGCGACGACGTCCAGCCCGGCGTGACCGGTGCTGCGCAGCCGGTCGACCAGTTCCAGGGCGGCGCCGCCGCGGCCGACCACCACGACCCGCTTGCCGCACTCGCCGCGCAGGCGGCGCCGGTGCAGCCTGCGGCGGGCGGCGTACCGGGCGACGAGGGTCGCCAGCGTGAGCAACGGGACGGCGAGGACGACCAGGGCCCGGCTGAGCTCGAGCGCGGCGGCGTAGCTGACGAAGCCGAGGCCGGCGAGCAGCAGCAGGCCGGCGCGGCCGATGCGCCGGAACTCGTCGCTGCCCACGCCGAAGAACCGCTCCTGGTGCGCCCCGGTGGCGCCCAGCAGCAGCGGCCAGACGACCACCAGCGACAGGCAGGCCCACCACAGCGCGCCGCCGGCGGCGCCGTCCCGGGCGACCAGCACGGCGGTGCCGGCGGTGGCCGCCAGGCCGGCCTCGACGCCGATCAGGCGGAGCCGGTGCCAGCGGACCCAGGACGCCCGGTGGCGGTCCGCCCGCGGGGCGGCGGTCAGCTGGGGGACGAGCGCGTCACCGTCCGCGCGCGGGGACGGCACGAGGGTGGAGACGGCCTCCGTGGACTCGGTGCGCAGCAGCAGCAACGTTCCCCCCAGACGATCGATCTCAGTCACTCAGCGTGCGGTCGCTGCGGGCGGGACCGGCTCGAACGGGTGTGATTGACCCAGGAGCGGCCTCCGCAGCAACGCACAGTGACGATCACAGGAAGTCACAGCCGTCAGCAATCGGGCGGGGGGACGTTCACCCGTTGGGACGCCGGAGTCACCCGTCTGCACCGGGTGGAGGTGACCGGTCGTTCAGCTGCGGGGGTGCACCACGTTCTGCGCGGCCTCCAGGCCGCGTTCCAGGAGCAGCTCGGTGGCGTCGGCGGCCTCCGCGATCAGCAGGTCCAGCGTCTTGCGCTCGGTGGCGGAGAAGTCCTTGAGCACGTAGTCGGCGGGGTCCTGGCGCCCGGGGGGACGGCCGATCCCGACGCGGACCCGCAGGTAGTCCTTCGTGCCGGTGGAGCGGGTGATGGAGCGCAGACCGTTGTGGCCGCCCTCTCCCCCGCCGCGCTTGAGCCGCACCACCTCGAAGTCGAGGTCCAGCTCGTCGTGCACGACGACGAGGTCGGTCGCCGGGAGGTGGTGGTAGTCCAGCAGCCCACGCACGGGGCCGCCGGACTCGTTCATGTAGGTGAGCGGCTGGGCGACGACGACCCGGCGGCCGGCCAGGCGCCCCTCACCGGACAGCGCCCGGGCGCGCGGGCCCTTGCCGGCCGAGAGCTTCACCCCGGCCCGGGCGGCCAGCTCGGCGAGCACCATGGCACCCACGTTGTGCCGGTTGCCCGCGTAGCCGGGGCCGGGGTTGCCCAGGCCCACGACGAGGAAGGGCCCCTCGGAGACGGGAGACGCCGCAGGGGCGCCGGCAGCGCCGGCGCCCCTGCGGGTCGTGCTCTCGGTCAGCGGATCGCCTCAGTCGTCGCTGGACTTCTCGGCGGAGTCCATCGACTCACCGCTGCCCTGGTCCAGCGGCTCGGGGACGACGTCGCCCTCGGGGGCGTCGGTCGCGTCGGTGCCCAGGTCGGCCTCGAGCTCGGCCGCCGACGGCGCGCCCAGGAAGCCGATGACCAGCGCCTCCGGGTCGGTGATCAGCGTCGCGCCGGCCGGCAAGGTCAGGTCGGCGGCGGTGATGTTCTCCCCCGCGCCCCGGCCGGTGACGTCCACCTCGATCGACTCGGGCAGGTTCGTCGCGTCGGCCTCGAGGGAGACGGCGTTCAGCTGGTGGTTGCTGATCGCGTCGGGGGCCGCCTGGCCGGTGATGAGGACCGGCACGTCGACGGTGACCTTCTCGCCCCGGCGGACGACCACGAGGTCGGCGTGCTCGTGCACGCGGGTCAGCGGGTCGCGCTGCACGGCCTTGATGAGCACGAGCTGGTCCTTGCCGTCCAGGGTGACGGTGACCAGCGCGTTGGCGCCACCGTTGCGCAGCACCGCGGCGAACTCGAGCGCCGGCACGGACAGGTGGACGACGTCCTGGCCGTGTCCGTACATGACGGCGGGGACGCGGCCGGCCCGGCGGGTGCGGCGGGCGCTGCCCTTGCCGAACTCGGTGCGGGGCTCGGCGACGAGGCGGAAGTCAGCCACGGTGGTGTGCTCCTAGATCAGTGGTCGGGGGCCGGCGCTCGGCGCGCAGCACACCGTGAGGAGCACACGCACGTCGATCACGGAGTCGGACGAACCGCTCCCTCGCCGGGCAACGGGAGCGAGGTTACACGAGCCCCGCCACGAGCCGGCGGGTCGGGGACGAGTGGAGTGACCAGCCGAGAGCATCCGGACCGCCCGCCCCGGAGGGGCGTCTGCGGTCAGCGGCGCGGGGCCGGAGGCTCCCGCCGAGGACCGCAGTCCGGGCCACGGCCGGAGGCCGTCCGCGGCGCCGGCACGGGGCCCGGAGGGTCCCTGCCACCGCCGCGGACAACGGCTCAACGACCGTCGGGGACGGCCGTTGGCCGCGGTGCGATCCGGAGGATCGCAGTCCTACGAAGCTCCCCCGAAGAGGCTGGTCACCGAGCCGTCCTCGAAGACCTCCTTGATCGCCCGGCCGAGCAGCGGGGCGATGGAGAGCACGGTGAGCTTGTCGAACTGGCGGGCCGGCTCGATCGGCAGCGTGTTCGTGACGATGACCTCGCTGACCCGGCTGTTCTTGAGCCGGTCGACGGCCGGGCCGGAGAGCACACCGTGGGTCGCGGCGATGATCACGTCGGCGGCGCCGGCCTCGAAGAGCGTCTCGGCGGCCTTGGCGATGGTGCCGCCGGTGTCGATCATGTCGTCGACCAGGATGCAGACCCGGCCCTCGACCTCACCGACGACGCGGTTGGCGACGACCTCGTTGGGCCGCGTGACGTCGCGGGTCTTGTGGATGAAGGCGAGCGGGGTGCCGCCGAGCTTGTCGCTCCACCGCTCGGAGACGCGGACCCGCCCGGAGTCCGGGGAGACGACGGTGAGGTCGCAGTGCCCCCACTTGCGCTTGACCTCCTCGATGAGGAGGTCCATGGCGAACAGGTGGTCGACCGGCCCGTCGAAGAAGCCCTGGATCTGCGCGGTGTGCAGGTCGACGGTCATCAGCCGGTCGGCGCCGGCGGTCTTGAACATGTCGGCGACCAGCCGGGCGGAGATGGGCTCGCGACCGCGGTGCTTCTTGTCCTGCCGGGCGTAGGGGAAGAACGGCGCGACGACGGTGATCCGCTTGGCCGAGGCGCGCTTGAGCGCGTCGACCATGATCAGCTGCTCCATGAGCCAGGTGTTGATCGGCGCCGTGTGGCTCTGCACCACGAAGGCGTCGCACCCGCGCACCGACTCCTCGAAGCGCACGAACAGCTCGCCGTTGGCGAACTCGTAGGCCGCGGTCGGGGTCGGGGTGACGCCCAGGTGCCCGGCGATCTCGTCGGTCAGCTCCGGGTACGCACGCCCGGAGAAGAGCATCAGGCTCTTGTTGGTGGTCTGCCGGATGGCGCTCATTGCCCCGCCCCTACTGGTCGGCCCCCGAGCCAGCGGACGGGGTGGTGCCCTCGTCCGTGATCGGGATCGGTCCTGCGCCCGCCGCGTCCGCGGCCGGTGCTGCTGATCGCTGCGCCGCTTCCGCGGCCTGCGCCGCGGGGGATCCCGGACGCCTGCGACTCACCCAGCCTGCCACATTCCGCTGAGTGGCCCGGGCCACGCCCATGGCACCCGGGGGGACGTCGCCGGTGATCACGGAGCCGGCGGCGGTGTAGGCGCCGTCCCCGACGGTGACCGGCGCCACGAGCATGGTGTCCGAGCCGATCCGGACGTGGTCGCCCACGGTGGTGTGGTGCTTGGCCACGCCGTCGTAGTTGACGAACACGGTGGCGGCGCCGATGTTGGTGCCCTCGCCGATCGTCGCGTCGCCCACGTAGGACAGGTGCGGCACCTTCGATCCCGCGCCGAGCTGGACGTTCTTCGTCTCGACGTAGGCCCCCACCTTCGCCTTGCGGGCCAGCCGCGAGCCGGGGCGGAGGTAGCTGAACGGCCCGACGGAGGCCTCCGGGCCGATCTCGGCCAGGTGGACGTGCGACCGGACCACGGAGGCGCCCTCCCCCACCTCGGTGTCGACGAGGGTGGTGTCCGGGCCGACGACCGCACCGGCGGCGACGGTGGTGGCCCCCAGCAGCTGGGTGCCGGGGTGCAGCACGGCCTCGGCGGCGACCTCCACGGTGACGTCGACCCACGTGGTCAGCGGGTCGACGACGACGACACCGGCCCGCATCAACCGGTCGAGCACCCGGTCGTTGAGCGTGCGGCGGCGGGCGGCCAGCTCCCGCTGGTCGTTGCAGCCCAGGGTGTCGTCCGGGTCGTCGGCCCGGTGCCCGCCGACCGGCCGCCCGTCGGCGACGAGCAGGCCGAGCACATCGGTGAGGTACTGCTCGCCCTGCTGGTTGGCCGAGCCGACCCGGGTCAGCGCCTCCCGGACGGCGGCGGCGTCACCGACGTAGACCCCGGCGTTGACCTCGGCGATGGCCCGCTGCGCGGCGTCTGCGTCCTTCTCCTCGACGATGGCCCGCACCGCGCCGTCGTCGTCCCGGACGATCCGCCCGAGGCCGGTCGGGTCGTCGACCTCGGCGGTGAGCACGGTGAGGACGGCGCCCGCGGCCGAGTGCGCGGCGACCAGCCCGCTGAGCGTCTCCGAGCGCACCAGCGGGGCGTCGCCGTTGAGGATGACCACCGAGCCGGTGAGCTCGGGCAGCGCGTCGAGGGCGACGGCGGCGGCGTGGCCGGAGCCCCGCTGCTCCTCCTGCACGACCGGCCGGGCGAGCGGTGCGGTCCGCGCCAGGTGTTCCTCGACGGCCTCGCGCCCGGAGCCGACGACGACGACCGTCTGCGTGGCGCCCAGCGGCTCGGCCGCGGCCAGGACGTGCCCGAGCAGGCTGCGGCCGCCGATCTCGTGCAGCACCTTGGGCGTGCGCGAGCGCATCCGGGTGCCCTGCCCGGCGGCGAGGACGATGACGGCGCCGACGGCGGCACGGGGGTCGGACGGGCTCACGGGTCTCCTCGGCAGGGGTGCGGGGGTGTGCGCTGGCTGGGGGACTCGGACTCGAACCGAGACTTCCCGGCTCCAAAGGCCGGCGGGCTGCCGATTACCCCATCCCCCATCCGCGCGGGGCCCCGCGCGGGTGGCGCGGCCGGCGGTCGCGAGCGACCGGGGCCGTCCTGAGCGTAGGGCCGCGCCCCGATCGGGGCATCCACCACCGCCCGGCGCGGACCGGGTGACCGCCCCGGCCGGCGCCTCCCGGGGCACCATGGGGCGATGAGCACCCCGGGGCCGGCGGCCGGCAGCGCACCCTCCGGCGGCGGCACGGGCCGTCCCCGGGTGCGGATGACCGGCGCCCAGCGGCGCAGGCAGCTGCTGGACGTGGGCCGTGAGCTGTTCGCCGAGCGCGGCTACGAGGCCACCTCGATCGAGGAGATCGCAGCGCGCGCCGACGTCTCCAAGCCCGTCGTCTACGAGCACTTCGGCGGCAAGGAGGGCCTCTACGCGGTCGTCGTCGACCGGGAGATGCAGCAGCTGCTGGACCGCTTCGCCTCCGCCCTGTCGAGCGGCGGGCACCCGCGGGAGCTGACCGAGCGGGCCGCGCTAGTGCTGCTGGACTACATCGAGGAGGAGACCGACGGCTTCCGGGTGCTGGTCCGCGACTCCCCGGTGGCCGGCACCCAGGGCGGCTTCTCCTCGCTGATCAGCGAGGTCGCCAGCAAGGTGGAGCACATCCTGGGCGAGAACTTCGCGCTGCGCGGCTACGACCCGGGGCTGGCCGAGCTCTACAGCCAGGCGCTGGTCGGGATGGTCGCGCTCACCGGGCAGTGGTGGCTGGACACCCGGTCACCGGACAAGCGGGAGGTGGCCACCCACCTGGTCAACCTCGCCTACAACGGGTTGTCCCACCTGGATCCGGAACCCCGGCTCCGCGACCGCCGCTGAGCCGGCCCCCTCCAGAGGCTCGTCCCGGGCGTGCGCGGGACGAGGAGGAGGGGGTCCTTCATCCGACGAGGCGGGCGCCGGGGACCGGCCCGTGCACCGCGCGGACCGTCCGGAACACCCCGGCCCCGGCCAGCTCCGCCGCCAGCGCGACGGCGGCGTCCTCGTCCTCCGCGAGCGCGGCGACGGTCGGGCCGGACCCGCTGACCAGCGCGGCGCGGGCACCGGCCTCGGAGGCCGCGCGCAGCGCCCGGCCGAGCTCGGGGCGCAGCCGCAGCGCCGGCGCCTGCAGGTCGTTGCCGAGCACCGCGGCCAGCGCTGACGGCGGCCCGCTGCGGAGGGCGGCGATCACCGGCTCGGTGCCGGCCTCGGCCCCGCTCCCCGGTACGGCCCCGGCGTCCCGCAGCGCGTCGAGCTCGCGGTAGACGGTCGGCGTGGACAGGCCGTCGCCGGCGATGCCGAGCACCCAGTCCCAGCGACGGCGGGCCAGCACCGGGGACAGCTGCTCCCCTCGCCCGGTGCCCAGCGCGACGCCGCCGAGCAGGCTGAAGGGGACGTCGCTGCCCAGCTCGGCGGCGAGCCGGGTCAGGTCCCCGCGGGTCGCGTGGGTGCCCCACAGCGCGTCCAGCGCGACCAGCGCGGCGGCGGCGTCGGCGCTGCCCCCGGCCAGCCCGGCCGCGGCCGGGATCGACTTGTCGATCTCCAGGTGGGCGTCGGGCCGCACCCCGGCGTGCCGGGCCAGCAGCTCCGCCGCCTGCCACACCAGGTTGCCCCGGTCGGTCGGCACGGTGCCGGCTCCGCGGCCGGCCTCGCTGCCCTCCCCGCGCAGGCTCAGCGACAGCCCGTCGCCGGGGCGCACGGTGACGGTGTCGAACAGCGAGACGGCCAGGAAGACCGTCTCCAGCTCGTGGAAGCCGTCGGGCCGCAGCGGCCCGACCCCCAGGTGCACGTTGATCTTGGCCGGCGCACGGGCGCTCACCGCACCGTTGCCGGCGAGCCGGCCGGGGCCACCGGCGGTCGCGTTGCTCACCGGAGCACCCTGCCCGTCGTCGCCGGCATCCGCTACCCGCCCACCGGGTCGGTCGCGGCGAGCCGGGCGAACTGCTCGACGGAGAGCTGCTCGCCCCGGGTGGTGGGGTCGATGCCGGCGGCGCGCAGCCGCTGCTCGGCCAGGGCCGGGCTGCCCGCCCAGCGGGCCAGCGCCGCACGCAGGCCCTTGCGCCGGGTGGCGAACGCGGCGTCGACGACGGCGAAGGTGGCGGCCCGGTCGCCGGACGGGTGCGGGCGGCGGGTCAGCGCCACCAGCCCGGAGTCGACGTTGGGCACCGGCCAGAAGACCGGCCGGGGGACGTTGCCGGCCCGGCGGACGTCGGCGTACCAGGCGGCCTTCACGCTGGGCACCCCGTAGGCGGGGCTGCCGGGCCCCGCGGCGAGCCGGTCGGCGACCTCGGCCTGCACCAGGATCAGCGCGCTGCGCAGCGAGGGCAGCAGCTCCAGCAGGTGCAGCAGCACCGGCACGGCGACGTTGTACGGCAGGTTGGCGACCAGGGCCGTCGGCGGGGGGCCGGGCAGCTCGGTGACCCGCAGCGCGTCGGCGGTGACCACGGTGAGGTGCCCGGCCAGCTCGGGCAGCCGGTCGGCCACCGTGTGCGGGAGCTGGTCGGCCAGCCGGGGGTCGATCTCCACCGCGGTGACGTGCGCGCATGCGCCGAGCAGCCCCAGGGTCAGCGAGCCGAGGCCGGGGCCGACCTCCAGGACGACGTCGTCGGGCGCGAGGTCGGCCGTGCGCACGATCCGCCGGATCGTGTTGGCGTCGTGCAGGAAGTTCTGCCCGAGGGTCTTGGTGGGGCGCAGGTCGAGCTGCTGGGCCAGCTCGCGGATCGCGGCCGGGCCCAGCAGCCCGCCGGGCTGCTCCGGTGTGGTGCTCAGGACCGGCCCCGCTGCAGGGGCCCGCTGCGAGCGTCCACGGCCCCCGTCAGGGCACCGCCCCGAGCGTGCGAGGGGTGGGGGGAAGGGGGTCCCTCCAGGGGGGCGGGGTCCTCCATCAGCCGAACAGGCGGGGCCCGCAGTGCGGCCACTGACCGGCGCCGGAACGCGCGTAGAGCATCTGGGCCCGCATCGTCTGCTCCTCGGCCGAGGCGGCGGCCGGGTCACCGGAGCCACCGACGGCGGCCCAGGTGCTCGTCGAGAACTGGTACATGCCGCGGTACTTGCCGGTGCCGCTGACGGCGTCGGCCCGGCCACCGGACTCGCACTTGGCCAGCGCGGCCCAGTTCAGCCCGTCGGCGGTCGCCGGGACGGCACCGGCGGGCCGGGGCTTGGTGCCGACGGTGACCAGCTGGTCGACCGGGGCCTTGGTGACGGCGGTGGACAGCTGCTCGCGGCCGGTCTCGACGCCGTCGGTGACGGTGACGCGCCAGGTGACGGTCTGCTCCCCGGGGACGCCCTTCTGGGTCACCGTCTTCTGCCCGGTGACGACGTTCGGGTCCGGGGTCTCCACGGTGGCGAAGTCGACCGGCTGGACCTCGACGACCTCGGCGACCTGGACCCGGGTCACCTGCAGCACCATCGCGTCCAGCAGCGGCTGCTCCGGGTAGAGCGAGATCCGGTCGGTCGCCGACAGGGCGATCCCGTGCTCGGCCAGCAGCTCGCCGGCGGTGGCAGCGGTCGTGGTGAGCGTCCGGTGCTGCCCGTCGGCGATGAGGGTGACGTCCTTGCTGGTGCTGATCGCCAGGTCCATGCCGTCCAGCGGCACCCGCTCGCTGCGGGACGCGGAGAGGACCAGGTCGTCCCCGCGCAGGCCCAGCTCCTGCAGGGCGCCGTCGACCGAGAGGGCCGTGGTGAGCACCTCGCTGCGCACGCCGTCGACCGTCAGCGTCAGCGGGCGGGCCCGGTTGAGGACGACGGTGTCACCGTCGCGCACCACCGAGTCGGCGGTGGGCAGGACCACGTCGTGGGCGGCCGGCGTCAGCCCCTCGTCGGCGAGCACCTCACCGGCGGTGCCGGCGTAGGTGCTGATCTCCCGCGACTGGCCGTCGATGGTGAGGGTCACCGACTTCTGGGCGAGGTAGAAGGCGGCGGAGCCGCCGACCAGGCCCAGCAGGACCAGGGCGAACAGGCTGACTCGGAGCGATCGGCGCACAACACATCCAGGTTCACAGGACCCGGGCAGGGGAACCGGGCAGCAGGCGGTGGGCTCCACCGGAGAGGTGGCGCCCCGGACCATGCGGACCCGTCGTCGTCGTGTTCCCGGCTCTCCCGGGACGGTGGACGACCACCTGGGCGTTCCCCACCCCGGCTGTCGGTCACGACACGATAACGAACGGGCTCGCTGACACAACCGTGCTGGAACAGCAGATCACCGTGTCGACACGTCGCTTCGCAGGCACGCCGACACGGGGCGTGAGGCTGGACGGCGTGTCCGCGCGTCGTCCACCGATCAGTGGCGTGGGCAACGGCACACGGGTGCGTAGCCGCTGAGCCTCAGGTCAGCGCCGGGGAGCGCTGCTGGACCGGCCGCAGCCAGGTGACCAGGAAGCCGGCCACCGCCAGCCCGGCCACCAGGGTGGAGAAGCCGCCGGCCACCAGCGCCACCGGCACCAGCCCACCGGCGTCGGAGGTGACCCGCTCGTCGAGGTCGATGGCCGCCCGCAGGAGCAGCGCCCCTGCCGGGAGGAGCGTGAGCACGCTGGCGGCTGCGACCACCAGGTGCGCGGTCCAGGTGCGCTGGGCCTCGTCGACCGGCACGTCGGCGCCCTCGGCGGGCAGCGACCGCAGCAGCACCCGCAGCAGCGCGACCTCGGCCAGCACCCAGCCGGTCAGCGGCGCGACCAGGGCCGCCACCAGCACCGGCTCCGCGAGGTCCTCGCGCAGCAGCAGCGCGATCGCCACCTCCCCGGCGACGGCGCCGCGCATCGTCCACAGCAGCCAGGGGGAGATCTGGTCCGACCGGCGCGGCCGGCGGGCCGGGGTGGCGGCGGACCAGCGCGGGCGGGGCCGGGTGGCCTCGGCCAGCAGCACGCCGGCCAGCAGCCCGGCCGCCAGCAACGGCACCCAGAGGAACACCGAGGCCTCGGCGAGCAGCACCACCGAGGCGATGACCCCGGCGATGCCGAGCACCAGGCCCAGCCGGCGCAGCCGGCGGCCGTGCGCGGCCTGCCGCTGCAGCTCCGTCGCCGTCCCCGCGCTCACCGGGACGAAGGCGACGGCGGCAGCCGCCACGGCCCGTCGGCCGGCAGCATGCGCCCATGCCCGGACGAGCAGCGCCGCGGGTGCCATCAGGGCGATGAACAGCACGACGGCGATGAGGCGACCCACGCCTCTCATTGTCGTCCTTCCGGACGACACCGCCACCATGCTCGTCGCGACGCTCCGCGCCGCACCGCGACCAGGTGCCGGTCCGACCGCCGCTGAGCCGCTGCCCTCGGCTGCGCCGGGAGGCCTCCGGCCCCCGCGGCACCGCTGATCCGGCTCCCTGCCGTCCCCGGCTCCTCCTGGTCCGTTCAGCGGCCCCCGACGGAGAAGGCGCCTACTCCTCCCAGGGGCCGAAGACACGCTCCGCGGTGGCGGTGAGCGCGCCGCACAGCTGCTCGAGGTCGGTGCCGGTGACCTCGGCCAGCGCCCGCACCGTGTGCGGCACCAGCCGGGCCGCGTTGGGCCGGCCACGCAGCGGTGCCGGGGTGAGGAACGGGGCGTCGGTCTCCACCAGCAGCTGGTCCAGCGGGGTCAGCGCGGCGGCCTCCCGCAGGTACCCGGCGCTGCCGAAGGTGAGGGTGCCGGCGAAGGAGAGCACGTAGCCCCGGTCGATGCACTGCCGGGCGAACGCGGCGTCGCCGGAGAAGCAGTGCAGCACCGTGTGCTCGGGCGCGCCCTCCTCGGCCAGCACGCGCAGCACGTGCTCGTGCGCGTCGCGGTCGTGGATGACCAGCGCGGTGCCGTGCCGCTTGGCGATGTCGATGTGCGCCCGGAACGACGCCTCCTGCGCGGCCCAGCCGTCCTCGCCGGTGCGGTAGCGGTCCAGGCCGGTCTCCCCCACCGCCCGGACCCGCGGCTGCGCGGCCAGCCGGTCGATCTCGGCCAGCGCGGCCTCGGTGGCCGCACCCGCGCCGGCGTCGTTGGGGTGCAGCGCGACGGCGGCCAGCACGTTCGGGTGCCGGTCGGCGAGCGCGGCCGACCAGCGCGAGGACTCGACGTCCACGCCGACCTGCACCAGCCGCGGGACGCCGACGGCGACGGCCGCCGCGACCGCCTCGTCGACCTCCGCGTCGGTGGGCGCCCGGTCGTCCCCGCCCACGGCGATGTCGAAGTGGGTGTGGCTGTCGACCGCCGGCGCCGGCAGTGGTTCCGGGGACGGCGGCGGCTCGCCCCGCCGGTTGGCCCGGGACGCGGCCGACCGGCTCATGCCTCGCCGTTCCCCGTGCCGCCCTGGCCGCCCTCCTCGAGCCGGCGGAGCTCCTCCTCCACGATCGACTCGTCGAGCTTGGTGAAGACCGGCTTCGGCGGGGCCAGCGGGGTGCCCGGCGGCGGCAGCGGCGTGGAGGCCCAGACCGCCTGCCCGGCCGCGTAGTCGCCGGTGATCACCGGGTACGGCGATCCGTCGTCCAGGTCCTCGGTCTCCACCACGCTCGGCGCGACCGACCAGCTGCCGGTGCCACCGATCAGCTCGTGCACCTGCTGCGCGGAGTGCGGGAGGAACGGCGTCAGCAGCGCGTTGCAGTCCTTGATCGCCTGCAGCGCGGTGTGCAGCACGGTGTCCCGGCGGGCCGGGTCCTCCTTGAGCTTCCACGGTGCCTGGTCGGACAGGTACCGGTTGGCCTCGGTGACCACCCGCATCGCCTCGGTGGCCGCCGCCTTCTGCCGGTTGCGCCCCAGCAGCTCGCCCACGGGGGCGAAGGCCCCCGAGGTGGTGGCCAGCAGCGCCCGGTCGGCGTCGGTCAGCTCGCCCGGGGTCGGGATGGCGCCGACGTTCTTGGCGGCCATCGACACCGAACGGTTGACCAGGTTGCCCCAGCCGGCGACCAGCTCGTCGTTGTTGCGGCGCCGGAACTCCGCCCAGGTGAAGTCGGTGTCCTGGTTCTCCGGGCCGGCGACCGCGATGAAGTAGCGCAGCGCGTCGGCGTCGTAGCGGGACAGGAAGTCGCGCACGTAGATGACCACGTTGCGCGAGGAGGAGAACTTGCGCCCCTCCATGGTGAGGAACTCGCTGGAGACCACCTCGGTGGGCAGGTTCAGCGCACCGTAGGAGCCCGGGGTCCCGCCCTTGTCGCCGGCGCCGTTGTACCCGAGCAGCTGGGCCGGCCAGATCTCGGAGTGGAAGACGATGTTGTCCTTGCCCATGAAGTAGTAGGCGTCGGCGTCCGGCGACTGCCACCACTGCCGCCACGCCTCCGGGTCGCCGGAGCGGCGGGCCCACTCGATGGACGCCGACAGGTAGCCGACCACGGCGTCGAACCACACGTAGATCCGCTTGTCGTTGCGGTCGCGCCAGCCGTCCAGCGGCACCGGCACGCCCCAGTCGATGTCCCGGGTGTAGCTGCGCGGCTTGAGGTCCTCCAGCAGGTTGACGCTGAAGTTGAGCACGTTGGAGCGCCAGTTCGTGCGGGTGGCCAGCCAGTCGCCGAGCGCGCGGCTGAACGCCGGCAGGTCGAGGAAGTAGTGCTCGCTCTCGACGAACTTCGGCGTCTCGCCGTTGATCCGGCTCACCGGGTTGACCAGGTCGGTCGGGTCGAGCTGGTTGCCGCAGTTGTCGCACTGGTCGCCGCGGGCGCCGTCGTAGCCGCAGATCGGGCAGGTGCCCTCGATGTAGCGGTCGGGCAGGGTGCGCCCGGTCGACGGGCTGATCGCGCCCAGCGTCGTCTGCGGGAAGACGTAACCGTTCTTCAGCAGGCCGAGGAAGATCTCCTGGCTCACCGCGCGGTGGTTGGCCGTCGTCGTCCGGGTGAACAGGTCGTAGCTCAGCCCGAGGCTCGCCAGGTCGTTCACGATCACCCGGTTGTTGCGGTCGGCGATCTCCCGGGGGGTGAGGCCCTCGGCGTCGGCGGCGACGGTGATCGGCGTCCCGTGCTCGTCCGTGCCGCTGACCATCAGCACCTGGTCGCCGGTCATCCGGTGGTACCGGCTGAACACGTCGGACGGGACGCCGAACCCGGAGACGTGGCCGATGTGCCGCGGGCCGTTGGCGTAGGGCCACGCGACGGCGGTGAGGATGTGCCGATCAGTCACGGCACGAGGGTACGGGGAGGTCAGGGGGCGTCGACCACGGCGGCGGTGCTGGGCGGAGGCGCCTCCGTGGCGGGGGCGCCCAGCAGGGCGACGGCGGTGAGCGCCAGGCCGATGCAGGCGACCGTCACCAGCCGGAGGTCGCGGTGCTCGACCACGGGGACGGTGCGCCGCGCGAGGCGCGGGCGCCCACCGGCGGCGACCCAGGCCCCGGCCGACGGGCTGGTGGCCAGCAGCAGCTTCCCGGTCGGCACGCCCAGGGCGACCAGCGCCAGGCCGGGCAGCGGCAGCCCCCCGGCCACGGTGAGCTCGGCGCCGAGCAGGCCGGCGGTGCCGACCACCGCCAGCAGTGCGATCTCCGCGCAGCTGACGCCGACCAGCAGGCCCCGCCCCGCGCCGTCGACCAGGCTGGCCCCGCCACCGGCGGCGAGCACCACCCAGCCGGCCAGCAGCAGCAGGCTGACCGCCACCAGGAGCCCGGAGGGTCGCACCCCGGTGCCGAAGAGGCCGTCCAGCCCGGCCAGGCCGAGCGCGAGCAGACCGAGCGCCTGCACCACGGCCAGCACCCCCGCGGCGACCACGGTGGCCGGCAGCCGCAGCGGTCGGGCCGCGACCGGGGCCGACGGGCGGGCGGCCGCACGGGGGACGTCGAGGACTGCGCTGGTCACGGGAGCTCTCCGGGCCGGGGACGGGTGTCACCGGTTCCGTCGGCCCCTGCGGGCAGGCGCCCGAGCGCCATCGGCGGGCACTCACCCGGAGGGGTGAGGCCCCGGCGCGGCCCCGGGTGGGCGGTGCGGTCCAGCAGCGGTGATCATCGACGCGGGGTGAGCCCGGGCCCACCCGCGCTCCCCACGACCACTCGAGGAGAACCGTGAGCGAGACCGACCCCCGCGCCCAGCGACCTGCCGGGGCCCCGCCGGCGGCGACGCTCCCCGAGACGGTGCGCCCGCGGCCGGCCGGGGCGCCGCGACTGCCACGGCGGTCGACCCGCGACACCCCCGACCCGGTCGTCGACTGCGCCGTCTACGTGGCGGGCGAGCGGTACGACACGCCTCCCGACCAGGCGCTGGCAGTGGCCCGCGAGCAGGGCGGGTACGTGTGGCTGGGGCTGTTCGAGCCCACCGAGGAGGAGCTCACCGCCATCGGCGAGCACTACGGCCTGCACCCGCTGGCCGTGGAGGACGCCGTCTACGCCCACCAGCGGCCCAAGCTGGAGCGCTACGACGACGCGCTGTTCATGGTGCTGAAGACGGCGCGGTACGTGGAGCACGACGAGCTGACCGCCACCAGCGAGGTGGTGATGACCGGCGAGATCATGGTGTTCGTCGGCACCGACCACGTGATCACCGTCCGGCACGGCAACCACAGCGAGCTCAGCCGGCTGCGCAAGGCGCTGGAGCAGCAGCCGGACCTGCTCTGCCACGGCCCGGCCGCCGTCCTCTACGCCATCGCCGACCACGTCGTCGACGACTTCGTCGAGGTGGCCGAGGCGGTCGAGGACGACGTCGAGGAGCTCGAGGTCTCGGTGTTCAGCCCGGCGCGCACCGACGACACCCCGCGCATCTACCAGCTCAAGCGCGAGCTGATGCAGCTGCGCCGGGCGGTGGGCCCGCTGGAGCTGCCGCTGTCCACGCTGGCCGACCGGCCACTGGAGCTCGTGCCAGAGGGCATGCGCTCGTACTTCCGCGACGTGCAGGACAACGCGCTGCGGACCCGAGACCAGGTGAGCGGGCTCGACGAGCTGCTGTCGAACATCCTGCAGGCGGCGCTGGCCCGGATCTCGGTCGCGCAGAACGAGGACATGCGCAAGATCTCGGCCTGGGCCGGCATCATCGCGACCCCCACGCTCATCGCCGGGATCTACGGGATGAACTTCGACGTGATGCCCGAGCTGCACCAGGTGTGGGGCTATCCGGCGGCGCTCCTGCTGATGGTCGGCGTCTGCTTCGGCCTGTACCGCGGCTTCAAGCGCAGCGGCTGGATCTGACCCCTCCTCCCCTCGTTCGCTCCGCTGTTGTGCGCTGATCGTCGGTCCGCCGCTGCAGGACCGACGATTCGTGCACAACGGACGGGCCTGTGGACGGTGACGGCGGGACACCGGCCCAGACCGGCAGGGTGCTGCGGGTGCTGGCCGTCCCCGACCACCTCCGCTCCGTCCCGTTCCGCGGCTCCGCGGCCGTCCGGGACGGCGCCCTGACCCCTGCGCAGTTGCGGAGGCGCTGCTGGCTCCGCCTCTTCCCCGACGTCTACGTGCACCGGGACGTCGAGGTCACCCACGAGCTGCGGGCTCGCGCGGCCGGCGCCCTGCTGTTCCCCGACGACGTGGTCACCGGCGTCAGCGCGGCCGTCCTGTGGGGTGTCCCGCTCGCGAACGCGGTCGACGACGTTGAGGTCACCCGCTGGCGCGGCAGCCACCCGGTACGGGTACCCGGGATGCACGTACGGCGCGCGGAGCTCGAGGACCGGACCGTGGTCTGGGACCGCGGCGTCCACCTGACGACGCCCGAAGCGACCGCCGTCCGGCTGGCTGCCGCGCTTCCGCTGGACGACGCCGTCGCCGCGGTCGACCAGCTGGTGGTGGCCGGCGCCCAGCTGGACGAGGTGCGCTGGCAGGCCGGCATCGCAACGGGCCCCGGCTGCCGTCGTGCGCGGCGGGCGGTGGCGCTGGCCGACGGGCTGGCCGGGTCACCCCAGGAGACGCGGGTGCGGCTGCTGATCGGCCGGAGCTCGCTGCCCGTGCCCGTGGCCCAGTTCGAGGTCCGGCACGACGGCCGGTTCGTGGCGCGGGTGGACTTCGCCTGGCCGGCACAGCGCCTGGCTCTGGAGTACGACGGGCTCTGGCACGCCGAACCCGGTCAGTTCGGCCGCGACCGGGAGCGGCTGAACCGGCTGACGGCCGCGGGCTGGCGCGTGGTCTTCGTGACCAGCGGCGACCTCCGATGCCCCGAGCAGCTGATCGCCCGCATCGCCGCTGCCCTCGCCGGTGTGCAGTGATCGTCGGTCCAGGTGAGACGAACCGACGATCAACGCACGACGGCGCGCGGGGTCAGGAGGACTTGGCGGCGACGACGGCGTCGTAGACCACCCGCCGGGGCAACCCGGTGCGCGCCACGACGGTGCGGATGGCCTCCTTGCGGTCGGCGCCGGCGGCCTCCTCGGCGGCGACCTCGGCCGCCAGCTCCGCCGGCTCCAGCGACACCGGGCCCGCGACCGCGCCGGCCACCACCAGGGTGATCTCCCCGCGCACGCCGTCGGCGGCCCATGCGGCCAGCTCCGCGAGCCCGCCGCGGCGGACCTCCTCGTGGGTCTTGGTCAGCTCGCGGCAGACGGCGGCGGGCCGGTCCGCGCCGAAGGCCCCGACCGCGTCGGTGAGCGCGTCGGCCAGCCGGTGCGGGGACTCGTAGAAGACCATCGTGCGCGGCTCGGCGGCCAGCGCGGCCAGCGTCGAGCGCCGTTCCCCGCCCTTGCGGGGCAGGAAGCCCTCGAAGGTGAACCGGTCGCACGGCAGCCCGGACACGGCGAGGGCGGTGACGACGGCGGACGGGCCGGGCACCGAGGTCACCTCGACGCCGGCCTCGATGGCGGCGCGCACCAGCGTGTAGCCGGGGTCGGAGACGGACGGCATGCCGGCGTCGGTGATCAGCAGGACGGTGCGGCCCTCGGTCAGCGCGGCGACCAGCCCGGGCAGCCGGGCCCGCTCCACGGACTCGTGGAACGTCACCACCTTCCCGGTGAGGGTCACCTCGAGGTCCTTGGCCAGCCGGTGCAGCCGCCGGGTGTCCTCGACCGCCAGGACGTCGGCCTCGGCCATCGCCCGCCGCAGCCGCGGACCGACGTCGCCGGGCTGGCCCAGCGGCGCACCGCCGAGCACGAGTCGTCCAGTCACGGTGCCGAGCCTGTCACGCCCGTGCTGACAGGCGGGCCACATACCCTGACCGGCATGGCGGTGCTGGCCCCCGAGCGGACCGAGTCGGCGCCGCAGGACCCGGCTCCGCACCGCCGGCGCGTCCGCCCCCCGCGCCCACGCCGTCAGCCGGTGCCCCGGCTGCCCGAGGACCGGCGGCTGGCCGCGGTGCTCACCGCGCTGCTGGGCGTGGCGACGCTGGTCTCCCGGCTGTGGGGCATCACCTACCCGCGGGACCTGGTCTTCGACGAGGCGTACTACCCGCCGGAGGCCGCCGAACTGCTGGAGCTCGGCTACGAGTACAACCGCGGCTACACGTTCATCGTCCACCCGCCGCTGGGCAAGTGGCTGATCGCGGTGGGCGAGCAGCTGTTCGGCTACGACTCCCTGGGCTGGCGGTTCCCCAGCGCGGTCGCCGGGACGATCGCCGTCGTCGTGCTGACCCGGCTGGCCCGGCGGCTGACCGGCTCGACGCTGCTGGGACTGGCCGCCGGGTTGCTGCTGGCGCTGGACGGGTTCTCCTTCACCCTGGGCCGGATCGGCCTGCTCGACGTCTTCCTGCAGGTCTTCGTGGTGTCCGCGGTCGCCTGCCTGGTCGTCGACCGGGACCGGGTGGCCCAGCGCGTCCGTGACGGCGCCGACCGGGTGACCGCGACCGGGTTCCGGCTGGGGCCACGCGGCTGGCGGATCGCCGCGGGGGTGCTGTTCGGTTGCGCGTGCGGGGTGAAGTGGAGCGGCGTGTGGTTCCTGGCCGCCTTCGCCGTCCTCTCGCTGTGGTGGGACCGGGCCACCTGGCGGGAGGCCGGGGCGGCCCGGCCGACGCTCGCCGCGCTGCGCAGGGGGCTGCCCGGTGCCACCTGGGCGCTGGCGGTCGTCCCGGTGCTCACCTACCTGGCCACCTTCACCGGCTGGTTCCGCGGCGAGAACGCGCAGGGCCGGCACTGGGCCGAGCAGAACCCGGACACCGACTGGCCGTTCGTGCCCGGGGCGCTGCGGGCGCTGTGGCACATGCACGCCGAGTGGCTGACGTTCCACAGCGGGCTGTCCAGCCCGCACCCGTGGGAGTCCGGGCCGTGGTCGTGGATCGTCGACGGCCGGCCGATCCTGCTGTGGAACCCCCAGGGCCTCACCGACGCCGACGGCGGGCAGGTGGTCCGCTACATCCTGATGCTCGGCACGCCCACGCTGTGGTGGCTGTTCCTGCCGGCGACGCTGTGGCTGCTCTGGCGGATCGTCGCCCGCCGCGACCGGGCCGCAGCCGTCGCCGCGACCGGCATCGCCGCCGGGTGGCTGACCTGGTTCATCAACACCGACCGGACCATGTTCATCTTCTACATGGCCCCGGCGGTGCCGTTCTTCGTGCTGGCCGTCACGCTGGTGCTGCAGGACGTGCTGGGCCGACCGGACGCGGGCGCGTTCCGCCGGCAGGTGGGCCTGGGCACGGTGTGCCTGTACCTGGCGGTGGTGGCGATGACGTTCGTCTTCTTCCACCCGGTGCTCACCGGGTCGCCGCTGTCGCACGCCGAGTGGCTGCAGCGGATGTGGTTCCCCTCCTGGTTCTGAGCGCCGCGCCCGCAGTGCTGGTGGGCTGGACCCCGGGACCGGCCGCCGGTCACACGCGCAGGGGCAGCAACGGGACCTCCCGGCCCGGTGCGCCTTGCTCCGGACGGCGAGGCGGGCTGAGGCAACCGGCCTCGTCCGGCCTCGTCCGGCCTCGCGGCGCGGTCGGCGACCAGAGATGGACGACACTGCCGTCCGGGGTCAGCACGTCGACGGCCGGCGTGACCGCGGAGACGACGAAGGCCGGGTCCCTGACGGAACCCGGCCTGTCTGGTGGAGCTGAGGGGATTTGAACCCCTGACCCCCTCGATGCGAACGAGGTGCGCTACCGGTCTGCGCCACAGCCCCGTGGTGCGGGAACGAGGTTACCTCCCGCTCCCGCCGGCGCTGTCACGGGGGGCAGCGCCGGCGGGTCCGCCTCAGCCGTTGGCGACCCGGCGCGGCTGGTACACGTCGACGTCGGCGAAGCCGATGTCGTCGTCGTCGAGGCCCACGACCGCGCTGTGCTGCCAGCCGGCGGGCGCGGGGGTGCGGGCGGCGACGACGCGACCCGGGCGCAGCGGGTGCACCGGCGCCAGCGGCAGGCTGGGGTGGTGCGCCGCCGGAGCCTGGGGCGGCACCACGGCCGCGGCCGGGCGGGCATCGTCCCAGCCGGCGGCGGGGCGGGCGCTCGGGTGGGCCGCCTCGGCACGCGGCGCCGGCCGGCGCACCGGCCGGTGGGCAGCGCGGGCGGCCCGTCGAGCCGCCGCGCGGCGCTCCCGCTGGGCGGCGGCGCGGGTGACCATCAGGTAGCCGACGACGGCGACGTCGAGCAGCACCTGCGGCGCCCACATCCAGCTCCGCCAGGCCAGCGCCCCGACGAGGGCCAGCAGCGCGAGCGCGACCAGGCCCGCCAGCGTGCGCCGGCGCAGCGCGTGCACGTCGACCTGCAGCTCACCGCTGCCGCGCAGCAGGGCGCGGTCGATCGACACCCGCTCGGTCTCGGCGTGGACCACCGGGTCCACCGCCCGCCGTCGCTGGAGCGTGCGACCCGAGTCGGGAGCCGCCGTCCTGCTGGAGCCGTCGCCCCGGGTGACCACCATCGGCACCAGGACCACGAACCACAACACGACGAGAGCGGCCAGCAGCACGCCTGATCCCATCACGAACACCCCGATCCATCCCTGGCACCACGACACGACCCCCATCCCTGGGGCCACACGAGTCACATCAGTCACTCGCGGAGTCAAGGTAAGGGCGCGGTCTGCCGATGGACGGGACGTTCACCGGTGTGTCGGCGCGATGCCTGCCCGCACCGGCGTGTCGGCGTCCCCGGCGGGTCTCGGAGCGGGCACGCTGCGGCGTCGCGCGATCACGCTCCCGCGCCCGGAACGCGGGAGCGCCAGCGCTCGAACACCCCGGCGGGCGCGTCCTCGGCCAGCAGCGCGTAGGCCAGGTGGTCCCGCCAGGCCCCGTCGATGTCCAGGTAGCTGCGCAGCAGCCCCTCCTGCCGGAAGCCGAGCCGCTCCACCAGCCGCCGGCTGGGCCGGTTCTCCGGGCGGATGTCGGCCTGCAGCCGGTGCAGCCCCACCGGGCCGAACGCGTGGTCGCAGACCAGCGCCACGGCCAGCGAGGCGACCCCCTGCCCGGCCACCGAACGGTCGACCCAGTAGCCCAGGTGCCCCGACCGCAGCGCCCCGCGCACGATGTTGTCCACGGTGACCTGCCCGACCAACCGGCCCTGCCAGCGGATCGCGAACGGCAGCGAGCTGCCCGTCCGGGCCCGCCGCCCCGCGATCCGCCGCATCCGGCGGTAGGCCGACGGGGTGTGCCGCTGCGACCACGGCACCTCCGACGACGGCTCCCACGGCGCCAGCCACGGCTCGTTGTCCAGCCGCAGCCGGGACCAGGTGGCGGCGTCGGCGCGCCGCAGCGGGTGCACCTCGACCGCGCCCCAGGTCAGCCGCGCCGGCCAGCCCGGGTGCGGGACCGGTTCCAGCTCAGCCGCCCAGCAGCATGGGCATGACGGTGACCAGGCCGCCGGCGGCCACCTCGGTGACGTCCTCGTCCACCACGATCAGGCAGTTGGCCTTGGCCATCCGGGCGAGCATCGCCTGGTCGCCGTCGCCGATCGGCTCGACCACGTAGCCGCCGTCGGGGTGGCGCATCACCTGGCCGTGCAGGTACTGGCGGTACCCCAGCGGCGAGAGCAGCTGCTGCGCGGAGACGGCCTGCACGGTGCGGCGGAACAGCTGCCGCTTGCCGAGCATCAGCCGGATCGCGGGGCGCACGAACACCTCGAAGGCCACCAGCGCGGCGACCGGCTCCCCCGGCACGCAGATGACCGGGACGTCGTTGGGCCCGAGCTTGCCGAAGGCGTGCACCGGGCCGGGGTGCATCGCGACCTGGGTGAAGGTGAGCCCGCCGAGCTCGGCAAGCGCCTCCTGCAGCAGGTCGGGGCCGGCGTTGGCGAAGGTGCCGGCGATCAGCACGACGTCGCTGCGCAGCGTCTGCCCCTCGATGAGCTCGACCATCCGGCGCCGGTCGGGCGGCAGGATGCCGGCCCGGTAGGCCTCGGCCCCGGCGTCGCGGGCCGCGGCGGCCAGGGCGTAGCTGTTGACGTCGACCACCCGGCCGGGCGCCGGCGGGGTGCCGATGTCGACCAGCTCGTCGCCGGCGGAGAGCACCGAGATCCGCGGGCGCGGCCGGACCGCCACCCGTTCCCGGCCGACCGCGGCCAGCAGGCTGATCTGCGCCGGGCCGATCGGGGTGCCGACCTGCACCGCGACGTCGCCCGGGGAGACGTCGTCCCCGACCCGGCGCACGTAGCTGCCCGGCGCCAGCGCGGCGAACACCCGGACCCGGGCGACGCCCTGGTCGGTCCAGGCCGCCGGGACGACGACGTCGGCCCCGGCGGGCAGCATCGCGCCCACCGCGACCCGCACGGCCAGCCCGGCGGAGATCGCCGGCGCCCCGGTCGACCCGGCCTCGGTGTCGCCGACGACGGCGAGGTCGACCGGATCCTCGACGGTGGCCGCGGCGATGTCGACCGCCCGCACCGCGTACCCGTCGAGGCCGGCCTGGTCGAACGCCGGGAGCGCCAGCTCGCTGGCGACCAGCTCGGCGCAGAGCAGGCCCTGCGCGTCGAGCACGGCCAGCTCGATCGGGTCGGGCTGCGGCACCGCGCCGAGGATCACGTCCAGGTGGTGCTCGACGGTGCGCAGCCGCACGCCGGAGACGTCGACCGAGCCGGTGTCGGCCTGCGGGTCGGGGGCGCGGTCACCGGTGGCGATCGCCGGGGAGGGCACCCGGTCGGAGGCGAACACCGACCGGTCGACCTGCACGGTGTCCCGGCCCAGCGGCCGCGGGCCGCTGCCGGGGTCGATCAGCTGGGTGTCCCGCGGGGTGGGCACGCCCACCGCCGCCGGATCCGGGCCGCTCGCGTCCCGGGTCCCAGTGGCCAGCCAGCCTCGGGTGTCGTCCTCGCTCATCCCCACCACCGTCGTCCGACCGTCGTCGGTCATCTCCGCCGGCCGGACTGCCCGGCCGGGCCGCCGTTCGACGGACCTGGGCTCCGATGGTGCCCCCTGCCGGGCCCGGTCAGGCCGGCGACGCGCCCTCGGCGGGCAGGTCGGCGACGAACTCGCGCAGCCAGGGGCCGAACGCGGGGCCGAGGTCCTCGCGCTCGGAGGCGAGCCGGACCACGGCCTTGAGGTAGTCGAGCTTGTCACCGGTGTCGTAGCGGCGGCCGGAGAAGACCACGCTGTGCACCGGCACGCCGTCGTCGACCAGCTTCAGCAGCGCGTCGGTCAGCTGGATCTCCCCGCCGCGGCCGGGCGGGGTGTCGCGGATCGCGGGGAAGATCTCCGGCGGGAGAACGTAGCGGCCGATGATCGCCAGCGAGCTGGGCGCCTCGTCGGCCGGGGGCTTCTCCACCATGCCGGTCACCCGGAACACCGGGTCACCGGCCGCGTCGCCGGAGACGTGCGCGTCCTCGACGGCGACCGCGCCGTACTTGGAGATGTTCTCCGCACCCACGTCCAGCAGCGCGATCACCGCGCCGCCGTGCTCGGCCTGGACGGCGAGCATCTGCTCCAGCAGGTGGTCGCGGGCGTCGATGATGTCGTCGCCCAGCAGCACGGCGAACGGCTCGTTCCCGACGAAGCCGTCGGCCTGCAGGACGGCGTGCCCCAGCCCCTTCGCCTCGCCCTGGCGGACGAAGAACACCTGGGCGACGTCGGTGGACTCGGCGACGGCGTCCAGCCGACCCTGGTCGCCCTTGGCCTCCAGCGCCGTCTCCAGTTCCGGGGCCCGGTCGAAGTGGTCCTCGATCGCGCCCTTGTTGCGACCGGTGACCATGAGCACCTGGCCCAGGCCGGCGCGGGCCGCCTCCTCGACGATGTACTGCACGGCCGGGCGGTCGACGACCGGGAGCAGTTCCTTGGGCACCGACTTGGTCGCGGGCAGGAACCGCGTTCCCATCCCGGCGACCGGGATGACGGCCTTCGTCGTGGTCGGGCGCTCGGCAGGCTGGCTCGGCATGCGGGCCACCCTAGCCAGCCTGCGCAGGCCGTCGACTCACCCGAGGTGGTGAAGCAGGACGCGACCCCGCGCACATCCCTGCTGGCCGCGGAGGAGCAGGGCAGCGCGGCCAGGGTCGCCGGCCGGCCTCCGGCGAGCGGCGGAGGCGCCCCGGCACCCGGACGTGCACGCCTCCGGGGCGTGAGAGAAGGTGACCTCCGTCTCCGGGCGCCCTGCCCGCTGCAGCACCGCCCTGGAGGTCCCGTGTCACCCGAGATCATCTCGATCATCGCCCTGGTGGTGATCTTCGCGATCGCCACGGTCCTGCCGATCAACATGGGTGCGCTGGCGTTCGTGGCCGCGTTCGGGGTCGGCACCCTCGCGGTGGGCATGACCACCGACGACATCATCGCCGGGTTCCCCGGCGAGCTGGTGCTGACGCTGATCGGCGTCACCTACCTGTTCGCCATCGCGCAGAACAACGGCACCGTGGACCTGCTGGTGCGCGGCGCGGTGCGGCTCGTCGGCGGCCACGTGGCAGCCATCCCCTGGGTCATGTTCGCCGTCACCGCGGTGCTCACCGCCATCGGTGCGCTCTCCCCGGCGGCCGTGGCGATCATCGCGCCGATCGCGCTGAGCTTCGCCGCGCGGCACGACATCAGCCCCCTGCTGATGGGGATGATGGTCGTCCACGGGGCGCAGGGCGGCGGCTTCTCGCCCATCAGCGTCTACGGCGTCACCGTCAACGACATCGTCGACCGGTCCGACCTCGAGGGCAGCCCGCTCGTGGTGTTCCTCGGCGCGCTGCTGTTCAACATCGCGATCGCCCTGGTGCTGTTCTTCGTGCTCGGTGGGCGCAAGCTTCTCGGCCGCAAGGTCGCCGCCGGGCCGGTGCCGCACACCGAGCACGCGCACGGCACCGTCGTCCGCGGGCACGGGGCCGCCCCCGGACCCGGCGTCGGCGGCGACGACGACGAGCACGTGCACCCGGACCGCCCCGAGCCGATCGGGTTCGAGCAGATCCTGACGCTGGTCGGCCTGGCGGCGCTCGCCGTCCTGGCCCTGGTCTTCGACCTCGACATCGGCTTCGTCTCGATCACCGTCGCCGTGGTGCTGGCGCTGTTCTCCGCGCAGAAGCACAAGGGCGCCGTCGCGCAGATCAGCTGGTCGACCGTCCTGCTCATCGCCGGGGTGCTGACGTTCGTCTTCGTGCTGGAGGAGGCGGGCACCATCGACTACGTCGGCGACGCGGTCATCGGCCTCGGCGCACCCCTGCTGATCGCCCTGCTGCTGGCCTACATCGGCGGCGTGGTCTCGGCGTTCGCCTCGTCGACGGCGATCATCGGCGTCGCCATCTCCCTCGCCGTGCCGTTCCTGCTCGCCGGGGACATCGGGGCGGTGGGCGTCGTGGTCGCCGTGTCCGTGGCCTCGACGATCGTCGACGTCAGCCCGTTCTCCACCAACGGCGCGCTCGTGCTGGCCAACGCGCAGCACGTCGACCGCGACCGGTTCTACAAGCAGATGCTCGGCTACTCCGGGCTCGTCGTCGCCGCCGGGCCGCTGCTGGCCTGGCTGGTGTTCGTCGTCCCGGGCTGGCTGTGACCGCCGGCCTGCCGACGGATGGCAGGCGGCCTGACGCGGTCGCGTCCCGGTGGGACGCTGACCCGACCACCCACCGACGAGAGGACCCGCGAGCTGTGACTGGCCCCCTGGACGGCGTGCTCGTCGTCGACCTGACCCGGGCACTGGCCGGGCCGCACGCCGGGATGATGCTCGGCGACCTGGGCGCCCGGGTGATCAAGGTGGAGAACCCCGGCAGCGGGGACGACAGCCGCGGGTGGGGCCCGCCGTTCGTCGAGACCCCCGACGGCCGCGAGTCCACCTACTTCTTCTCCGCGAACCGGAACAAGGAGTCGATCACCCTCGACCTGAAGGACGACGGCGACAAGGCGGTGCTCACCGAGCTGCTGCGCCGCGCCGACGTGCTGCTGGAGAACTTCCGGCCCGGCACCCTGGCCCGGCTGGGCTTCGGCACCGACGTGCTCGCCGAGCTGAACCCGCGGCTGGTGCAGCTGTCGATCAGCGGGTTCGGGCACGACGGGCCGGAGGGGCAGCGGGCCGGCTACGACCAGATCGCCCAGGGCGAGGCCGGGCTGATGTCGCTGACCGGCCCGGGCCCGGACGAGCCGCAGAAGGTCGGCGTGCCGATCGGCGACCTGCTCGCCGGGATGTACGGCGGCTACGGCGTGCTCGCCGCGCTGTACGAGCGGGAGCGCACCGGCCGCGGCCAGGTGGTGCGCACCTCGCTGCTGGCCTCGGTCGTCGGCGTGCACGCCTTCCAGGGCACGGCGCACACGGTGGCCGGCCGGGTGCCGCGCGCGCAGGGCAACCACCACCCCTCGATCGCCCCGTACGGGCTGTTCCGCTGCGCCGGCGGCAGCGTGCAGCTGTCCTGCGGCAGCGAGGGCCTGTGGCGGCGGCTGTGCGCTGAGTTCGGGCTGGACCCCGCGGCGCCGGGGATGGCCACCAACGGCGAGCGGGTCGAGCACCGGGACCAGGTGATCGAGCTGCTGGAGGATGCCTTCGCCGACGTCCCCGCCGCCGAGCTGCTGGCGCGGCTGGACGCCGCCGGCGTGCCGGCGGGGAAGGTGCGCACCCTGGACGAGGTCTACGCCTGGGACCAGGTCGAGTCGCAGGGGCTGAAGGTGACCGTCGAGCACGCGACGGCGGGTGCGCTCACGCTGCCCGGCCCGCCGCTCCGGTTCTTCGCTCCCGGGCCGGGCGGGGAGACCGAGACCACCCGCCGCGAGCACACCGCTCCCCCGGTGCTCGGCGCCGACGGCGACGCGATCCGCGCCTGGCTGGCCGGCGACTCGTGACCCGCCTGGACGCCCGCGCGCTGCGCGACCTGGTGCTGGACGCCGGGTCGTGGCGGAGCTGGGACACCCCGGTACCACCGCGGGAGGCCGACGACGACTACGCCCGCGACCTGGCCCGCGCCGCGGAGCGCACCGGGCAGGACGAGGCGGTGGTGACCGGCGAGGGGCTGCTGCGCGGACGGCGGGTGGCCGTCGTCGCCGGGGAGTTCGGCTTCCTGGCCGGCTCCATCGGCGTCGCCACCGCCGAGCGGCTGATGACCGCCGTCGAGCGGGCCACCGCCGAGGGCCTGCCGCTGCTGGCCGCCCCGGTCTCCGGGGGCACCCGGATGCAGGAGGGCACGGTCGCCTTCCTGCAGATGATCGGCATCACCCAGGCGATCGCCCGGCACAAGGAGGCCGGTCTGCCCTACCTGGTGTACCTGCGCGACCCCACCTTCGGCGGGGTCCTCGCCTCCTGGGGCTCGCTCGGGCACGTCACCATCGCCGAACCGGGAGCCGCGATCGGCTTCCTCGGCCCGCGGGTGTTCTCCGCGCTGTACGGCGAGGCCTTCCCCGAGGGCGTGCAGACCTCGGAGAACCTGGCCGAGCACGGGGTGATCGACGGCGTGGTGCCGCACGCGGAGGTCGCCGAGGTGGCCGACCGGGCGCTGCGGGTGCTGTCCGCCCGGGAGACCTGGCACCGGGGCGCACCGGTCGAGGGCCCGGTCGACGGCGACGGCACCGACGCCGACGACCCCGAGGACGGCCGGACGGCGTGGCAGGTGGTCACCGCGTCCCGGCGCGCCGACCGGCCCGGCGTCCGGCAGCTGCTGCGCACCGCGGCGACCGACGTCGTCACCCTGTCGGGCACCGGCGCCGGCGAGAAGGACCCCGGGCTGCTGCTGGCGCTGGCCCGCTTCGGCGGCGCCCCGTGCGTGGTGCTCGGGCAGGACCGGCGCGGGCAGTCGCTGACCGCGCCGCTGGGGCCGGCGGCGCTGCGGGAGGCCCGGCGGGGCATGCGGCTGGCCGCCGAGCTGCGCCTGCCGCTGCTCACCCTGATCGACACCCCCGGTGCGGCCCTGTCGGCCGCAGCCGAGGAGGGCGGGCTGGCCGGGGAGATCGCCCGGTGCCTGCAGGACCTGGTGATGCTCTCCGCGCCCACGCTCACCGTGCTGCTGGGCCAGGGCACCGGGGGCGGCGCGCTGGCCCTGGTACCGGCTGACCGGGTGCTGGCGACGGCCAACGGCTGGCTGGGTCCGCTGCCGCCGGAGGGCGCCTCGGCGATCGTGCACCGCACCGTCGACCGGGCCGACGAGCTGGCCGCCTCCCAGGGCGTGCGGGCCACCGACCTGTGGCGGGCCGGGATCGTGGACCGGGTCGTGCCCGAGCGGCCCGACGCCGCCGACGAGCCGGTGGAGTTCTGCCACCGGCTGGGCCGGGTGCTCGCCGAGGAGCTGGCCGGGCTGCTGGGCCGCGACGACGTGGAGCGGATGCGCAGCCGCACCCGCCGGTACCGCCACCTCGGCCGCTGACCGTTCCCAGGTTCGATCAGGTCACCTGATCCAACCCCGTCCTCCCGCACCAGCATTGGTGCGGGAGGACGGTCATTGGCCAGGGGGACGGCGCCCCGGACGTCGTACCTGCCGGGCACGATCACCGCGTGGACCAGCGACCGATCCGCCGGATCAAGCCCGACCGCACCGCGCCGCCCACCGTCGAGCAGCGGGCCCATTGGCCACTGACCGTCCCTGCGGTCGCCCAGCTGGTCGACGAGGGGCTGGAGCTGCCCGCCGGGGCGCTGGTGCTGGTCGGGGAGAACGGCTCGGGGAAGTCGACGGTGATGGAGCTGCTGGCGGTCACGCTGGGGCTCAACCCGGAGGGTGGCTCGGCGAGCGTCCGGCACCGCACTCGGCCCAGCGAACCGGAGTCGCTGGGGCTGCTGGTCGAGCGCAGCCCGGGCGCCTCCCGCTGGGGCTACTTCCTGCGCGACGAGACGCTGCACGGTCTCTACAGCTACCTGGAGTCGGTCGGCGGCGGGCCCGCCTTCCACGAGCTCTCCCACGGCGAGGCCTTCCTCGAGGTGCTCACCAGCCGGGCCGGCGGCGAGGGCACCTACCTGCTCGACGAGCCGGACGCCGCGCTGTCCTTCGGCGGCAGCCTCGCCCTCGTCTCGCACCTGCTCGCGCTCGTCGACCGGGGCGCACAGGTGGTCGTCGCCACCCACTCCCCCATCGTGGCCGCGCTCCCCGGCGCGACGCTGCTGGAGGTCGGCGAGTGGGGCCTGCGGCCGGCGGTGTGGTCGGAACTGGAGCTCACCGAGAGCTGGCGGCAGTTCCTGGCCGCCCCCGAGTCCTTCCTTCGCCACCTGCGCTGATCCGCCGACGCCCCGACATGTGACGCGGGGCACTGCCCTGGCACGGGTGTCCGGCGTGGACGGCGCGGGCTCCCACAGCGCATCATTGGCAGTCGCCGGGGCCGAGTGCCAGCCCGGCCACGAGACGAGGAGCTCAGAGCACCGTGCCCACCTACCAGTACGTCTGCACCAACCCCGAGGTCAAGCACGAGTTCGAGCGCGTGCAGTCCTTCAGCGACCCGGCGGTCACCACCTGCCCGGAGTGCGAGGCACCGGTGCGCAAGGTCTACGGCTCGGTCGGCGTCGTCTTCAAGGGCTCGGGCTTCTACCGCACCGACAGCCGCAACGGCAACGGCAGCAAGGACGGCGGCAGCAAGGACGGCGGCAGCAGCTCCTCGAGCACCTCCACGGCGAAGAGCGGCGACTCCAGCAGCTCCAGCTCCACGAGCGGCTCCGGCTCGAGCAGCAGCTCCTCGGGTCCGAGCACCAGCACTTCCGGATCGGGCAGCAAGGCCGCCAGCTGAGCTGACCGGGCCAGCCCGAGCCGCCCGTCGTCCACAGCCGGCCTCTCCGTCCCCAGGTCCCTGCCGGACGGCGACAGCCGCTCGTACCGGGGCGACGCTGGGTCGGTGATCCGCCTCCGCCGCCCGCGCCCCCCCGCCCACCTGCTCCGTCAGGCGGCCGCCGCCGCGCTCGCCGGGCTGGCGCTCGTACTGGCCCTCCGGCCGGCACCGGCGCCCCCGGCCGGGCCAGTGACCGTGCCCGTCGTGGTCGCGGCCGCCGACCTGCCGGCCGGCACGGCGCTGACCGCCGACGCGCTCACGGTCGCCCGGCTGCCCGGCGCCGCCGCACCCGCGGGGGTGGCTGCCGACCCGGCCGCGCTCGCCGGGCAGGTGCTGGCGTCCCCGGTGCGCGCCGGGGAGCCGGTCACCGACGTCCGGCTGGTCGGGCCCGGACTGTGGTCGGCCGTCCCCGACGGCCAGGTCGCCGCACCGGTGCGGCTGGCCGACCTCGCGGTCGCCACCCTGCTGCGCCCGGGTGACCGGGTCGACGTGCTGGCCACGGCCGCCGAGGCAGCCGGGCCGTCGGTCGACGTGGTGACCACCGACGCGCTCGTCGTCACCACCCCGGCACCGGCCGGCGACGGGCCACCCCCGAGCGACGCGGGGCTGCTGGTGCTCGCCGTCGATCCCGACGCGGCCGGGCGGCTCGCCGCTGCCGCGGCCACCGGCACGCTCACCGTCACCCTCGGCCGGCCGTGACCGCGGGGCCGCCGCGGGCGCCCCCCCGACTGAGGGGTGCACCGATGCTGAAGGGGGTTCGAGGACTTCCTGCTGCGCGGGAACGTCGTCGACCTGGCCGTCGCGGTGGTGATCGGTGCGGCGTTCACCGCGGTCGTCACCTCGTTCAGCCCGGGGGCGTTGCGACACCCACCGACGGTCGCTGAGGCTCAGTCGCTGCCCCAGTGCGGCGGCCGGTCCTCCAGGTAGCGACGGTCGGTGTCGTCGGGGTCGGTCAGCCGCTCACCCCAGCCGACGTCGCTGTCGTCCGGCGCCCGTTCGGGTCGCCGGGCCGGTTGCGGGGCGGGCTGGGGCGGCTGGGCAGCGGCGCGCTCGTCGGGGGCGGTCACGCCCCGAGGGTAGGTCGGCCCGCTCAGCCCACCGGCCGGCCCAGGTCGGCCAGCACCTCGGCGCCGGGCAGCCCGGCCAGCACCGACCCGGCCACCGCGAGCTTGCTGCCCCGGGTGCCCGAGCCGATGACCACCAGGTCGCTGGCGGCCACCGCGGCGTCGACCAGCACCGGCCACCCGGCCGGCAGCCCCACCGGCGTGATGCCCCCGAAGGCCATCCCGCTCTCGGCGACGGCGACGTCCTGCGGGGCGAAGGAGACCTTGCGCGCCCCCAGGTGCCGGCGGACCAGCCCGTTGACGTCGGCGCGCGTGGTGGCCAGCACCAGGCAGGCGGCCAGCGTGGTCTCCCCCGCGCGCCGGGCGGCGACCACCACGCAGTTGGCCGAGGCGGCCAACGGCACCTGGTACGTGTCGGTGAAGTCGGCGGTGTCGGCGGCGCCGTCGTCGATGGCGGCGACCCACACGGGGCCGCGCAGCGACGGGAGGGCGGCAGCCACCGGGGCGGCCAGCAGCTCGGGGTGCTCGGCGGCGGGCAGCCAGCTCAGCGTGCCCAGGGACGGTGCGGCGTCGGCCATGCCCCCGATCGTGCGGCACGGCCCGCCCTCCCCGCCCGCCGGGGTGCGTGGCCGAGCAGCTGCTGCCCCGGCAGCGCACACCGGGGCAGCAGCTCCTCGCCGCCTCCGGTCAGACCCGGAACTCCCCGGTCAGGAGCTCCAGCCGACCGGAGATCTCGGCCAGCTGCGCGGCAGCCGCCCGGGACTCCGACACCGACTCGGTCATGGCCTGCGCCGAGGCGGCCACACCCTTGATGTTCGCCGCGATGTCACCCGACCCCCCGGCCACCTCGGTCACCGAGCGCGACATCTCCGCGGTGGTGGCGGTCTGCTCCTCCACCGCCGAGGCGATCGTCGTCTGGAAGTCGCTGATCGCGGTGATGATCGCGGACACCTCCTCGATCGCGGCGACCGCACCGGCGGTGTCGGCCTGGATCGTCTCCACCCGCTGGGCGATGTCCCCGGTCGCCTTGGCGGTCTCCTGCGCCAGCTCCTTGACCTCGTTGGCGACGACCGCGAAGCCCTTGCCGGCCTCGCCGGCCCGGGCGGCCTCGATGGTGGCGTTGAGCGCGAGCAGGTTCGTCTGCTCGGCGATCGACGTGATCACCTTGACCACGTCACCGATCTCCCGGGAGGAGTCGCCGAGCCGGGAGATGCTGACGTTCGCCGATCCCGCGGCCCCCACCGCCTGGGTGGCGACCCCGGCCGCCTCGTTGGCGTTGCTGGCGATCTCCCGGATGCTGGCCCCCATCTGCTCGGTGCCCGTGGCGACGGTCTGCACGTTCCGGGAGATCTCCTCGGCCGCCGAGGCCACCACGGAGGTCTGCGCGGTGGACTCCGCCACCCGCCCCGCGACGGCCGCGGACACCGTGTCGATCCGGCGGCTCGCCGCAGCGAGCCCGGCCGCCCCCTCGGTGACCGCGGTGAGCACCCCGCCCACCCGCTCCAGTGCCCGGTTGACGTAGGGCCCCATCTCGCCGAGGCCGTCCTTCGACGCGCTGTCCAGCCGCCGGGTCAGGTCGCCGTCGGCGACGGCTGCGAACACCGCCACCGCCTCGGCCATCGGGCGGGTGATGCTGCGCGCCACCCGCCAGGCGACGAGTGCGGCCAGGATGCCGGCCACCACGGTGAGGGTCAGCATCACCACGAGGAACCCCTCGCCCACGTCGCGGGCGGCGTCGGCCTCCGTCCGGTTCATCGACTCCTCGAGGTCGATGAAGGCGTTGATCGACGCGAGCCACTCGGTGAAGACCGGCGCGGCCTGGCTCATCAGCAGCGCCTGGGCCTGCGCCACCTGCCCGGACAGCCGCAGGTCGATCACCTGCTGGATCAGCGGCAGCCCGACGGCCTCCACCCGCTGGATCTCGGCCAGGTCGGCCTTCTCCTCGTCGCTGGTCGCCGCCGGGTCGGCGAACAGCCCCGCCATCGCCGTCGCGGACTCCTCGTAGGCGGCGGCCAGCGCCGTGATGTCGTCCACGGCTGCCTGGGCGGTGAGCGGGCTGTCGGCCAGGACGACGTCCCGCAGGCTGATCGCCCGGTCGTGCACGCTGCCGCGGAAGTTGATGGCGTACCGCAGCTTGGCGCTGTTGACGTCGTTGATGACGGTCAGCCGGTCGTTGATCTGCTCGACCCGGCTGACGCCGAGCCCGGACACGGCGATCATCGCGACGATGACGATGGCGAAGCCGGCCGCGATGCGGTGGGCCACGCTCAGACGGGCGAGGGACACGGGACTCCGATGGTCGGGTGGGGAAGGACCCTCCTGGTCCGCCGCGCACAACCGTCTTGATCGGCATCCGACCGCCCAACAGTGACCTAGGGCCCCGGATCCCCGGACCACCGCTGTTCTCGCCCGGTCGCCCGGGAGAGGATGCGGTCATGATCGGTCAGCTGCACTCGGTGGTCATCGACGCGCCCGACGCCCACGCCCTGGCGACCTTCTACGCCGGGCTGCTCGGCATGGAGGTGCACGGCTCCCCCGGCGACGACTGGGTGACCATCACCGGCGCCGGTTACCGCATCTCCTTCCAGCAGGCCCCCGACCTGGTGCCGCCAGACTGGCCGGACCCGACCCGACCCCAGCAGTTCCACCTCGACATCCGGGTCGCCGACATCGATGCGGCGGAGCCGCAGGTGCTCGAGCTGGGCGCGCGACGGCTGCCGGGCGGTGGCGGGGACTTCCGCGTCTACGCCGACCCGGTGGGCCACCCGTTCTGCCTGGTCTGGGACGCCCCGTGACGCCGGACCTGACGAGCACGAGCGCCTTCGTCGTCGCCCGGGGGCAGGTGCGGCTGCAGAACGTGCCGCTGCCGACGGAGTGACCGCCTCCGCGGACCAGGCGGTCGCCACTGCGGTCGCCGTCGCCCAGCGGCACGGCTTCCGGGTCGAGGACCCCAGGCTGCTGTCCTGGGGCGTCAACGCGGTGGTGCACCTGCCGCCGGCGCCGCTGGTGGCCCGGGTGGCGGTGTACACCCCACTGCTGCGCCCCCGGATCCGCGAGCCCTTCGCCCGGGAGGTGGCGCTCGCGACGGCGCTGGCCGGGGCGGGGGCGGCGGTGGTCCCGCCGTCGGACCTGCTGTCGCCGGGTCCGCACGAGCACGACGGGCTCACCGTGTCGTTCTGGCGACATGTCGACGTGTCGCCGGAGCGACCCACCGCCGAGCAGGCCGGCCGGTCACTGGCCGAGCTGCACGAGGTGCTGGCCGGCCTGCCGCCGTTGTGGACCGGCTCGCCGCCGGACCGGCCGCTGGCCGACCTCGCGGTCTTCCTCGACCGCGGTGCCGAGCTGGGCGCCGACCCCGCGGCGTTGCGGCAGGCCGGCGACCTGCTGGCCGAGCTGCGGCCGCGGCTGAGCGGCGAGGAGATGACCCTGCACGGCGACACCCACCCCGGGAACCTGCTGGTCACTGCGGAGGGGCTGCGCTGGACCGACCTGGAGGACACCTCCCGCGGCCCCCGCGCCTGGGACCTGGCCAGCCTGCGCAACACCGCCCGACTCGACGGCCGCGCAGCACTGGACGCCATGCCCGACCCGGTGAGCGACGCCGAGCTGGTGCCGTTCCTCTGGCTGCGCCAGCTGTACTCGGCCGCCTGGTGGTTCGTGCACGCGGCGCGCGAACCGGCCGACCTGCCCGAGGCGCGGCAGCGACTGGCCGCCGCGGTCACGGAGGTCGGCGCCGGCCTGCGGTGACGCCCGGGGTCAGTCCTTCGTCGCCGCGATCTGGATCAGGTTGCCGCAGGTGTCGTCGAGCACCGCCGTCGTGACGACGCCCATGTCGGTGGGCGGCTGGGTGAACCGCACGCCCAGCGCGGTCAGCCGGTCGTGCTCCGCGGCCACGTCGGCGACGAGGAAGGACGTGAACGGGATGCCGTCGGCGACGAGCGCCTCCTTGAACGGCCGCGCCGCCGGGTGCTCGTCGGGTTCGATCGAGAGCTCGGTGCCGTCGGGGTCCTCGGGCGAGACGACGGTGAGCCAGGAGTGCTCCCCCAGCGGGATCTCCCGCTTCCTCACGAAGCCCAGCACCTCGGTGTAGAAGCGCAGTGCCTTCGCCTGGTCGTCGACCAGCACGCTCGTCACGTTGATCCTCATGGCTGCTCCTCCGGGTCAGGGACCGACCACCGGCGCGCGATCTCACCCAGTGGCGCGGTGTCGAGGTGGTGGAACTTGTAGCGACCCTCCCGGCGGGTCCGGACGAGACCGGCGGACTCGAGGACGTCGAGGTGCTGGGAGATCGCCTGCCTGCTCGACCCCAGGCCGTGCTTCGTGGCGAGGCGGGCGCAGAGCTCGAACAGCGTCTGCCCGTCCCGGTCCGTGAGCTCGTCGAGGATCGTCCTGCGCGTGGGATCGGCGAGCGCCTTGAACACGTCACCCACGGGGCGAACATTAGGCAAGCATCCGCTTGCCTGTCAACGGGTCGCAGTCCGGAGCCCCGTGGGGACGGCGTCCGGGTCGAGCACCACCTGGAACAGCGCCCGCGGGTCCTGCAGGGTCGCCGGCGGCCGGGCCGCCGCGCGCGGCACCACCCGGTCGAACCGGGCCGCCCGCCGGTGCGGCAGCAGCTCCCGGCCGGCGAAGGCGTAGCCGCCGACCACCTCCCCCAGCAGCAGGCCGGCGCCGTGCTCGACGGGCAGCCCGACCAGGTCACCGGGGCGCACCTCGTCGAGGAACGCCGACAGCTGCCGCAGGTCCTTCGCGGGGCGCCGGCCGGACAGCTCCTTGGACAGCGCCCGCAGCTCGGCCGGTGACATCCCGGTCGCGTCGACGTCGATGCCGGACTGGGTGCCCAGCCCGACCACGCCGGTGGCCAGCGCGGCGCCCAGCTCGTTGTGCGCCCGCGGTCGCACCACCCACACCGGCACGCCCTCGGGTGCGGGGGCCGGCGGCACGTCGTCCGCGCCGGGCCACTTGTAGGGGAGGTCGTCGGGGTCGGCGGGGAAGCGCGCGCGGTAGAAACCCGGGTCCTTGGCCAGCAGGTTCGACCGGTGCGACAGGTGCAGCTCCTCGTCGCCCACCCAGCTGGGCAGCAGCCCGGCCGCGGCCGCCTCGTCCTGGCTCATCTGCGCCGCGTCCGGCGCGAACTCGCTGATCAGTGCCTCGGTGCTGTCGGCGAAACCGCGCTCGCGCCAGACCCGCACCATCGCCAGCGCGTAGACGACCAACCCCGCCGTGTGCCCCCGCCACATGGTGACCACCGGGTGGTTGGCCCAGCCGTAGTCGGGCAGCTCCAGGGCGCGCAGCACCTGCAGGCACTCCACCCGCTGCTTGCCGAGCCGGGGGTTGTCCAGGAGCCGGGCGGACTCGGTGAAGTCGGCGACCGGCAGGAAGGTCTGCATCGCCGTCCATCCTCGGCCAGCCGGCCGCGCCCCGCCGGTTCAGCGCAGCCGGCGGGCCAGCTCGGGGAGGACCGCGCCGAGGCGCGCGTCGACCCGGACGGTGGCCTTGGCGTCGCCGCGGGTCGGGCCGGAGTTGACGATCGCGACGGGGATGCCGCGTTTGGCCGCGGCGATGACGAACCGGTAGCCGCTCATCACGGTCAACGACGAGCCGAGCACCAGCAGCGAGCTGGCCTCCTCGACCAGCGCGAAGCAGGTGTCCACCCGGTCGCGCGGCACGGTCTCGCCGAAGAAGACGACGTCGGGCTTGAGGGGGCCACCGCCGCAGGCCAGGCAGTCGACCATCACGAACCCGTCCAGCGCCTCCTCGGGCAGCTCGACGTCGCCGTCGGGGTTCACCTCATCGGTCACCTCGGGCCGGAACCCGGGGTTCACCGCCCGCAACCGGGCGTCGAGGGCCGCCCGGTCGGCGACGTCCCGGCAGGCCAGGCAGACGGTGCGGTCCAGCCCGCCGTGCAGTTCCACGACGTCCCGGGCGCCGCCGGCCTGGTGCAGCCCGTCGACGTTCTGGGTGATCACCGGGCCCAGCGCACCGGCGGTCTGCAGACCGGCGACGGCGACGTGCCCCGCGTTCGGCCGCGCCCCGGCGATCTGCCGCCAGCCGACGTAGCTGCGCGCCCAGTAGCGGTGCCGGCCCCGTGGGTCGCCGGTGAAGGTCTGCCAGGTCATCGGCGTGTGCCGCCGCAGCGAGCCGGTGACGCCGCGGTAGTCGGGGATGCCGGAGTCGGTGGACAGCCCGGCGCCGGAGAGCACCAGCGCACCGCCGTCGGTGAGCAGGCCGGTGAGCTCGTCGAGGCCGTCGACGGCGGGAGGTGCAGCGGTCACCGCACCATCGTCCCCGGCGGACGGCCCGCGCGCCCGTGCCGCGCCCGTGCCGTCCAGCCCGTGCCGTCCAGCCCGTGCCGCGCGCCCGTGCCGTTCAGCCCGTGGTGGCCAGCACGCCACCGTCGACCAGCAGTGCGGTGACGGCGGCGGCGTCGACCGCCGGGGCGAACAGCCAGCCCTGCGCGGTGCGGCAGCCCAGCCGCAGCAGTGCGTCGCGCTGCTGCTCGGTCTCCACGCCCTCCGCGATCACCGCCATGCCGGCGGCCTCCGACAGCGCCAGCACCGCGCGGACGATCCCGGTGCTCAGCCGGGCGTCGTCCCCGTCGGTGCCGAGCCCGGCGACGAAGGACCGGTCGATCTTCAGGGTGTCGACCGGCAGGTCGCGCAGGTGCGCCAGGTTGGAGTAGGAGACACCGAAGTCGTCGAGGACCAGGCCCACACCCGCGGCGCGCAGCCGATGCAGCTGGGCGAGCTGCCCGGCGGTCTTCTCCAGGCTCTCGGTCACCTCCAGCCGCAGCGAGCCGGCGGGCACGCCGTGCCGCTGCACGGTGGTCAGCACCCGGTCCACGAACGACGGGTCCTCCAGCTGGACCGCCGAGAGGTTCACCGACGCCCGCACGTGGTCGGCGTCGGGCAGGCCGCGCCAGCGGGCCAGCTCGCGGCAGGTCTGCTCCACCACCCAGTCGCCGATCGGGCCGATGGCCCCGGTCTCCTCGGCCAGGGGCACGAAGACGTCCGGGGGGACGTCGCCGAAGCCGGGGTGCCGCCAGCGCAGCAGCGCCTCGACACCCTCGAGCCGCCCGTTGGCCAGGGCGACCATCGGCTGGAAGACCACCCGCAGCTCGGCGCGGGCCAGCGCGCCCTGCACCTCCTGGCGCAGCGAGAGCCGCTGCACCGACCGCTCGGCAGCGGCGGCGTCGAACACCTGCACCCGCCCGCGCCCGGCGCGCTTGGCCTCGTACATCGCGGCGTCGGCGTCGCGCAGCAGGTCGCTGACGGCCGCCGCCCCGGCCCGGTCGCCGAGCGCGCCGCCGATGCTGGCGCCGATCCGGACCAGCTCGTCGTCGAGGGAGAACGGGCGGCGCAGCACGCTCAGCATGCGGTCGCCGACGGTGGCCAGCGCGGTCCGGTCGGCGTCGTCGTCCAGCACCACGACGAACTCGTCACCGCCGAGGCGGGCCAGCAGGTCGCCGGGGCGGAGGCACTCGCGCAGCCGGTCGGCGACCTGGCACAGCAGGTCGTCGCCGGCCTCGTGGCCGAGTCGGTCGTTGACCGCCTTGAACTCGTCGAGGTCGCAGAAGAGCACGCCCACCGGCCCCGTCCGCGGGCCGGTCAGCCGGTCGGCCAGGACCTGGCGCACCAGCGCCCGGTTGGCCAGCCCGGTGAGCGGGTCGGAGGTGGCCTGCAGCCGCAGCTCGTCCTCCAGCCGGCGGCGTTCCCCGACGAACCGGGAGGAGAGCACGGTGTCGCCGGCGTCGCCGGGGGCGACCGCCAGCCGGGTCTCCACCCAGGCCCAGCCGTCGGTGCCCTGGCGCAGCCGGTGCTCGACGCTGTTCACGTCCGGGCAGGCGGCCAGCGCCTCCCGGACGGCGGTGCGGTCGTCGGGGTGCACCCGGTCCAGCCAGTCGGTGCCGACCAGCTCCGACGGCCCGGCACCCAGCCCGCGGGCGTAGGACGGGGACGCCCAGCGCACCGTGCCGGCCCGCTCGACGACGGCCACGAGGTCGCTGATCGCGTCGGTGAGCACCCGCAGCCGGGACTCGCTCTCGGCCAACGCGGAGTACAGCCGGGCGTTGACCAGCGCGGCGGCGACGTAGCCGGCCAGCAGGCAGGCGGCGTCGACCGCGGCGGAGGTGAACGCCCCGGGCCGGGGGTCGACCGCGTACAGCAGCGCCACCGGCTCGGCGTCGACGATCACCGGGATGCACAGCAGCGCCCGGCCGTCACCGCGCAGGTGCCCGGGCAGGGCACCGGGGCCGGTGGCCATGTCGTGGATGACGTGCGGCTCGCCGCGGCAGGCCGCGGGCCAGGCCCGCAGCTCCTGCACCGGGCGGGGCCACTGCGTGGGGTCGTCCTCGACCCACTCGGCCTTGGCGGTCATCGCCGCCATGCCGTCCTCGACGGTGACCGCACTGGTCCAGGGGGCGCCGCTGATGGCCGCCAGGATCCGGGCTGCCTCCTCCAGCAGCGGCTGGCGCTGGAGCTGACGGGTCAGCCGTGAGCCGGTGGTGGCCAGCCGCTCCACGGTGCGCCGCCGGTCGGCGTCCTCCAGGGAGGAGCACAGCCGCTGGGCGACCGCGCGCAGCATGAGCAGGTCGGCCGGGCCGAGGCCCGACGGGGTGGAGAAGAGCAGGAGCAGGGCAGGGCCGGGCTGGTCACCGGTCGCCACCGGGACGTGCACCACCTGCTGCACGGCCACCCCGGCGACGACCGGCGGGCGGGTGCCGGCCGGGACGGACCACGCCGCCGGGGTGCGGGCGGTGAACAGGTCGGCGGCGCCGGGCAGCTCCGGCAGGGCGACGGCGTGCTGGTCGCCGAAGCCGCAGGCGGCGGCGACGTCCATCCCGTCGGGCCCGGTGCGCCCCCACAGCACGAGGTCGGCGGAGAACACCTCCGACAGGGCCTCGACCGCACGGGCGGCCAGCTGCTCGGGGGGCCCGCCCTGCCCGATGACGTCGAGCATGCGGACCAGCCCGGCGGAGTGCCGGTAGGCGTCCTGGGCGGCGGACTGCGCCTGGGCGACCATCGCCCACAGCTCGCCGGTGCCCGGCTCCGCCGCTCCCGAGCTGCCGCGCCACCGCAGCCGGGGCAGCGCAGCGGGGTCGGCGGTCACAACGCCAGCGCGGTCAGGGTGGCGTTGTGCACGCCACCGGCGCCGCGGGAACGGGAGAACTCGCCGTAGGTGTAGAGCCCGAACGCGGTGGCCTCGCCCGCTGCGCGCTGCAGCCGGGAGATCTCCTCGCCGATGGCGTCCCCGAGGATCGTCTGCCGTGCCGCGCAGTCGAAGGTGAGCAGCACCTGCTCTCCCCCGGTGCCCAGCGCGCCGGCGGCGACGTCGTCCACGACCGAGAGCAGGGTGGGCTGCTCGGCGCTCATCACCTGGACGGCGGCGAAGGTGGGCACCGGCTCCAAGCAGCTGAGGTCACCGGAGTCGGCGAGGAAGACCGCCCGCACCAGGTGCGACCCGTCGGGCTCGAGCACGCCGAGGGCGTAGGAGCTCTGCACGACCGCCTCGGACCGTCCCTGCTGCCGCGCCTCGTCGAGGTCGATCGCCTCGGCGTAGACGGTGGCGCCCGGGCGACCGCCGATCTCGTGGATGACGGCCCGCTCGGCGTGGGTGACCAGCTGCGGCGGCCCGACCGGTGTCCAGCCGTGCGCGGTGGCCACGCGCAGCGGGCGCGGGGAGGCGATCCACACACCGACGGCGACGTCGGTGCGGGCGGTGTCGCCGATCAGCACGCTGGTGCTGGTCAGTTGCCAGTCGTCCCCGGCGACCCCGCCGACGATCGGCACGCTGGCCCCGGCCGCCCGGTGCGCCCCGGCGACGACGGACTGCTGGCCGCCGACCAGCCCGTCGGTGAGCAGCAACAGTGCCGCGTGCGGCAGGTCGTGGTCGCCGGTGGCGGCGCGCGCGGCGCGCACCACCTCGGCGCCGACCTCGGTGGGCCGGGTGCTCATGCCCTCGGCCCAGCCGACACCGAAGCGGTAGTCGCCGCCGGCGAGGACCAGGACGGCGACGCCGGTGCCCGGGCCCGCGACCTGCGCGCCGGCGAAGTGGCCGCAGCTGGTGGCGCCGACGAGCGGCGCGTCACCGGTCACCGAGCGGATCCCGGAGAGCAGCTCGGTGAGGTCGTAGCGGACCGAGGCGTACACCAGCACGAGCGCGGGACTGCCCGACGGCAGGCCGGCGACCGCCGCGGCGGCGGCGCTGCGGCCGGCCACGGCCGCGCTCGGGTCCGAGCTGAGCCCGGTGCCGTGCTGGAGATCGCTCACCGGAGTGTTGTCGACAGCTCGCGGCGGCTCCCTGACGGCACCTCATCCCCAGGAGGGAGGCGGCTCAGCCGGTGGTGACGGTCTGCTCCAGCCGGTCGAGCACCGCGGTGTGGATGCGGCCGAGCCCCTTCGGCGCGAAGGTGCGCTCGAAGAAGCCACCGATGCCACCGGCGCCGGTCCAGGTGCTGCTCACCCGCACCGTGCTCACGCCCTCGTCGGCGGGCCGGACGCTCCAGGTGGTGATCATGCTCGAGTTGGCGTCGGTCTCCACGAGTGAGCCGTCGGGCGCCTCGCTGACGGTGACGTCCTGCACCCGCACCCGCTTGGACGTGGCCTGCAGCCGCCAGTGCGCGCGGGTGCCGGCGCCGTTCCCCCCGGCGTCCACCCGGTACTCGCTGTACTGCTCGGGGAGGATCCGCGGGCGGGTGACGGCATAGTCCGCGAGCGCAGCGCGCACCTGCTCGGCGGGCGCGCGGACGATCCGTTCGGTGGTGGCGACGACCTGACCCATGCCGGCCATCCTCCCCTGCCCGGGTCAGGTCCCGCCGAGCCCCTCCTCGGTGTTGAGGTACTGGCAGCGGAACCGGGCACCGGCCATCGCCTCGGTGAACCGCGCCTCCCACAGCGGGTCGCGGGCCGGGAAGGTCTCGAAGACCCGTTCCTCCAGCACCTCGGGTCGCCCGTCCGGACCGGTGCAGGCGCGGCGGAGCAGCACCCGGGTGACCCCGTCGACCTCGTCGTGGGCGGTGGTCCAGCGGGCCGTGGCGATCGCCTGGGCGCGCAGCGCCCGGTCACGTTCGGAGAGCGCCGGCGGTCCGGCCGGGCCGCGCGCCACCGCCCAGCCCCACGCCGCGATGACGCCGAGCAGGGCCAGCACCACGACGACCGCGATCACCGCACCCATCCCTGCACGGTAGCCAGCCCCGGCGGCCCGTGCTCCTGCTCAGTCGGCGGTGAGCTCGGGAACGACGACCTCGCCGACCCGCTTCTCCACATGGCGCTGGGTCTCGGCGTCGAAGACCCGGGCGAACTTCTCCCGGGGGCGGTGCACCAGCGGACCGGTGTTGTCGCCCTTCCAGGCCTCGAAGTCCTTGATCAGCGCCTGGGCCGCGCCGGCCCGCCCGGCCACCATCGCCGGGTCGTAGGGCAGCCCGACGGCCGCGCAGACCGCCCGGAGCACCCACTCGGGGTGCTGGGCCAGCTGCGCGTAGGACAGCACCGTGTGCCCGGGCCGACCGCGGTGCTCCGCGGTGATCGCCACGCACTCGGCCCACAGGTCCACCGCCTGGTCGGGGGTGTAGCTGCTCCCCCAGCCCGCGGAGACCGAGTGCAGGCTCGCCACGACGTCCGCGCCGTCGCGCAGGATGTGCAGGAAACGCGCCCCGGGCACCAGCCGCTCGACCCGCTCGATCGCGTAGAGGTTGGCCGGGGTCTTCTCCACCCAGGTGCGCCGGCCGTGTGCGCGGGTGACCTCCTCCGCCGTGGCCAGGAACGCCGCCGCCACCGACCGCCCGGTCGCGGGCTCCGGCCAGCGCATCGCCGGCCGGCTGAGGAAACCGGCGATCCCCGGCAGGTCCCGCACCAGGTCCGGTGCGATCGGTGCGTCGAGATCGGTCGGCAGCCGGTAGAAGAAGTGCGTCTCCGGGAACGCCTGCACGTCCGGGTGTGCGGCGAGGAAGGACTGCAGCAGCGTCGTCCCCGAGCGCGGGCAGCCGACGACGAACAGCCGCGGCAGGGGTTCCGGACGCACGGTGGACACGGACGGTGATGCTCCCGGCCCGCTGCCCACGCCGCCACGCGAAGGGAGCCCGCCCTCGGCAGTGGACAGCGGCCGACCACGGGAGTGCCCCCGGCAGGATTCGAACCTGCGGCACACGGTTTAGGAAACCGATGCTCTATCCCCTGAGCTACGGGGGCGGCGCCGTCCATCCTGGCATGCGGCCCCGCGGCGGCCGGCGAGGAGCGGGGCCCGGACGGGCGAGGGGCCCGACGGCGTCACCGTCGGGCCCCTCGCTGCTGCCGCGCCGAGCGCGGCGGACGATCAGCTCTGCAGGGAGTCCACGAAGTCCGGGTTCTCCTCGAGCCAGGCCTGGACGGCCTCGTCGTACCGACCCTCGCCGTACTCGTTGACGACCATGTTCTCCAGCGAGCCGTACTGCTCGTCGGTCAGCGTCAGGTTCTCCATCATCGACGCGACGTCGGCGCAGTCCTCGGAGAAGCCCTCACGGGCCAGCGTGTGCAGCCCCTCGGCCTCACCCAGCGCACCCTCGGGGTCCTCGAGGTCCTTGACCGGGAACTCGCTGTTGGCCCAGAACGGCCGCCACAGCGTGACGACGATGTCCTCGTTGGCGTCGGTCGCCGCCTGCAGCTCGGCGAGCATCGCGGTGGTCGAGGACTCGACCAGCGTGTACTCGTCCTCCAGGCCGTAGGTCGGCATGACGCTGTCCTTGGTGGTGGCCGTCAGCCCGGCGCCCGGCTCGATCCCGACGATCCGGCCGTCGAAGCGGTCGGCGTTGCCGGCCAGGTCGGCGATGGAGTCGATGTCGGTGTACTCCGGCACGGCGAAGGTCAGCACCGCCCCGTCGTACCAGGCGCCGAGGTCCTCGACCTGGTCGCCGTACTCCTCCATGTAGGCCGCGTGCGTCACCTCCGACCACGCGGAGGGGTAGACGTCGACGTCGCCGCCGGCCAGGCCGGCGTACAGCGGCGCGGCGTCGGAGATCTCGGTCATCTCGACCTCGATGCCCTGCTCGCTGAGGATGCCGTCCCACAGCCAGGCCATGCTCAGGCCGTCGGTCCAGGACGGGATGAAGCCCAGGTTGACGCTCTCGCAGCCACTGCCGGACGTCGACCCGCCGCTGGCGGTGGTGTCCTCGTCGCTGTCGCCCCCGCAGGCGGTGGCGGTGAGCGCGACGGCGGCGAGGCCGGCGGCGAGGCGGGCGCCCCGGGTGGTCAGGTTCTTGTTCATCTTCTGTGGTTCCTCTCCCTACTTCTGGTGGCGGGCGACTGCCCCGCGCACCGTTGGTGCTCCGGTGTGCCGACGGACGACCCGGTCGGGCCGTCCCGATCGGCTACCGGGCAGGTCGGTTCGGTGAGTTCTGGTCGGTCTCGACGGGCAGGACCGCACTGGCCGATCGGCTGCTGGCGGCCAGGCCGCCCTTGGCGACCGTGCCGCCGCGGCTCAAGAAGGAGGGGATCCCGGACAACCGCCCCCGCCGCTGGCCGAACGCGCTGGTCAACCGGTCCAGGTAGATGGCGAGGATGACCACCGAGAGGCCGCCCTCGAAGCCCAGTCCGACGTCGAGCCGGGAGATGCTGGTGACGACGACGCCACCCAGCCCTGCCGCGCCGATCAGCCCGGCGATGACCGCCATGGACAGCGCCAGCATGATCACCTGGTTGACCCCGGCCATGATCGTCGGCAGGGCGAGCGGGAGCTGGACCCCCCGCAGGATCTTCCCCGGCGGGCTGCCGAACGCGTGCCCGGCCTCCACCAGCTCCGGGTCGACCTGCCGGATGCCCAGCTCGGTGAGCCGGACGCCGGGCGGCATGGCGAAGATGATCGTGGTGACGACCCCGGGGACGAGGCCGATCCCGAAGAACGTCACCGCGGGCACGAGGTAGACGAAGGCGGGCATCGTCTGCATGAAGTCGAGCACCGGCCGGAGTGCGCCGCTGACCCGGTCGCTCTTGGCCGCCGCGATCCCGATCGGGATGCCGATCGCCACTGCGATGACCGCAGACACCAGGACCAGGGCGAGGGTGGCCATGGCTGGCTCCCACATCCGCATGCTGATCAGCAGCAGCAGGCCCAGCAGCGAGACGACGGCGAAACGCACCGACCGCACCACGCCGCCGAGCACGGCCAGCAGCACGGCCAGCAGGATCGGCGGGGGGAACAGCAGCGCATCGCGCAGGGCCTCCACGCCGGCCTCGGTCACATCGCTGATCACGTCGAAGACCGGGGAGAAGTTGTCGGTCACCCAGTCAAAGCCGGTGTCGATCCAGTCGCCCACCGGGATCTGCGGCAGGGCGCCGTCCTCGGCGGCCCGGATCGCGGTCTCAGCCACGGACGGCCTCCTTCGTGGTCAGGGCGGTCGCGCCGGCCCGGTGCAGGGAGTCCGGCTCATGGGCCGCAGCAGCCACCGGGCGGGACACGCCACCCAGCGCGGCCAGGACGGCGCTGCGGGGGACCACCCCGAGCAGGCGCCGGTCGTCGTCGACGACCGTCACCGGCACCTCCTCCTGCGCGGCCGGGGCGAGCAGGTCCGCCAGCAGGGTCGTCGCCGACACCTCGACCGGGGGCAGCAGCGCCACCCCGGCCAGGGATGCGTCGCCCGCCGCGACGGCGGCCCGCACGGCGGCCTCGGTCGCCACGCCCGCGACCCGGCCGCCACCGTCGTCCACCAGGACCGTGCCGGTCCGCTGCTCCCGCATGAGCGCGAGCACCCGCTCCGGTGCGGACGCCAGGTCGACCGGCGTCGGCGGCTCGGCCATGACGTGCCGGGCGGTGAACACGCGACCGCGGTCGACGTCGGCCAGGAACGACCGGACGTACTCGTCGGCCGGCTGCTGGAGGATCTGCTCCGGGGTGCCGATCTGCACGATGCGGCCGTCCCGCATGACGGCGATCCGGTCACCCAGCCGCATGGCCTCGTTGAGGTCGTGGGTGATGAAGACGATCGTCTTGCCCAGGGATGCCTGGAGCTCCAGCAACTGGTCCTGCATCTCCCGGCGGATCAGCGGGTCCAGCGCACTGAACGCCTCGTCCATCAGCAGCAGATCGGTCTCGGCGGCGAGCGCGCGGGCCAGGCCGACCCGCTGCTTCATGCCACCGGAGAGCTGGCCGGGCTTCTGGTCGGCCCACTGGTCCAGGCCAACGAGCGCGAGGGCCTCGCGCGCCTTGGCCCGGCGGGTGGCGCGGTCGACCCCGCGCACCTCGAGGGCGTAGGCCGCGTTGTCCAGCACGCTGCGGTGCGGGAACAGCGCGAAGTGCTGGAACACCATGCTCATCTGCTCCTGCCGGAGCCGGCGCAGGGCCGTGGCGTCCAGCCCGGTCAGCTCGGCGCCCCCGATGTGCACGGTGCCGGCGGTGACCTCCAGCAGGCCGTTGAGCATCCGCAGCAGCGTCGACTTGCCCGAACCCGACAGCCCCATGACGACGAAGATCTCGCCGGGCTCGACGGTGAAGCCGGCGTCGATGACGGCCGGTGTCGCGCCCCGCTCCCTGACCTCGGCGACGGAGGCGCCCTCCTGGAGCCGGCGCACCGCTTCTGCGGGACGCCGACCGAAGACCTTGAACAACCCCTCGGCATGTATCGCGGGCACGGTCACCTCTCGTCGTCGGGCGAACCCGGCCGCCGGGCGGGACGCAGCTGGGCGCGCCGCTCCGGGAGCGACGTCGACGCCTTGTCATCCCGCCGGGCGCGCCGCCCTGGTCGGGCGAGCAGCGCCTGGCGACGCGGCTCCAGCGCATCGGGGGACGCCGCGAGCGCTTCCACCCACCTCACGCGACGCCGGCCGACGAGCCGGGGGCGGGAGGACCCGCCATCTCAGTGGAGGACGTTAACAGCGGAGGTGGTCGGAAAATGTACGAATGGCCCGATCGAGCCATTCTGTTATCGGCCCGTGACGCCCGGCCGATGTGGCGTACGACACGGCACCGACGGGCGAGCCGACCCCCGGGACACCCGCTGGCAGTCGAACCGCAGACCTGCGACCAGCACTGATGGGCGGACCGCCAGGCCATCGACCTGTGCGGCACTCTCGCTCACGCACAGGTTGCGATGTGTTTGCAAATGTCATGAGATCGCAAAGAATTGCGCTCGTCACCATTTCTCCGGGTGACCCGGTGAGACACCGGGATGCCCGGGCCGGGCACCTCCCGCGCCTGAGCGGCGTGGACCCGCCACGCCCGGCGCGCGGCGAGGGGAACGCCACCGGGGCCGGACTCGTCGGAGGAGATGGAGCCGGACTCGTCGGACGAGATGCAGGCGACGACGTGTTGTGACCGTTACCTTGTCTCAGCGCGCAACGAGCCCCCGGCAACGGCGCCGGTGGCGCGGGAGGTGGAGAGCAGATGGACATCACGGTGGTGGACGTCCCCGAGAAGGGGCGGTTCGAGATCCGCGACGGCGACCGCGTCGTCGGCCTGGCCAGTTACCACGTCGACGGCGGCTCGATGACCCTGCCGCACACCGAGATCGATCCGGCGATGGGCGGCCGCGGCCTGGGCACCCGCCTGGTGCACGACGTCCTCGTCGCCGCCCGCGACCGCCGGCTGACCGTGCTCCCCTACTGCTCGTTCGTCCGCAAGTACCTGGTCGAGCACCCCGACGAGCTCGACCTGGTCGCCGATGACGACAGGCCGACGTTCGGCCTGGCCACCGCCGACCACTGAGCGCACCCCCCGCCGTGACCCAGCGGTGAGCCGGGGGCGTCCCTAGGCTCGGCCGGGTGCCCACCGCGCTGCTCTGGTTCCGCCGCGACCTCCGGTTGGCCGACCACCCGGCACTGCTCGCGGCGCTCGACGCGGCCGGGCCGGGCGGTGACGTCGCGCCCGTCTTCGTCTTCGACGACCGGCTGTGGGGCCCGTCGGGAGCACCGCGGCGGCGGTTCCTGCTCGACTGCCTGGCCGACCTGCGCGAGCAGACCGGTGGCGCCCTGGTGTTCCGGTCCGGTGACCCGGTGCGGGTGCTGCCCGCGCTGGCCGCCGAGGTCGGGGCGTCGAGCGTGCACGTCACCGCCGACGCCGGCCCCTACGGCCGCCGCCGCGACGACGCCGTCGAACGGGCGCTGGGCGAGGTCCCGCTGGTGCGCACCGGCTCTCCGTACGCCGTCGCCCCCGGTCGGGTGGTCAAGCGCGACGGGACGCCGTTCCAGGTCTTCTCCCCGTTCGCCCGTGCCTGGCGGGAGCACGGCTGGCACTCCCCCGCCGTCCGCCCGGACGGCGTCCGCTGGGCCAGCGGCGTCCGGTCCGACGAGCCACCCCCGCCCCCGGACCTCGGCGGCGCCACCCTGCCCCCGGCCGGGGAGGCCGCGGCGACCGCGGCCTGGCACCGGTTCCGCGACGAGCGGCTGCCCGGCTACGCCGAGGGCCGCAACACCCCCGGCACGAACGGCACCAGCCGGCTGTCGGCCCACCTGAAGTACGGCTGCATCCACCCGCGCACCTTGCTGGCCGACCTGGCCGGTCCCGCTGCCGCCGAGGACTCCGAGTCGGCGCGGAGCTACGCGAACGAGCTCGCCTGGCGCGACTTCTACGCCGACGTCCTCTGGCACCGGCCGGAGTCGGCCCGGGAGTACCTCAAGCCCGAGCTGCAGGCGATGGGCTACGACTCCGGTCCGGACGCCGAGGCGCTGGTGCGGGCCTGGCAGACCGGGCGCACCGGGTTCCCGATCGTCGACGCCGGCATGCGGCAGCTGCTCGGCGAGGCCCACGTGCACAACCGGGTGCGGATGATCGTCGCCTCCTTCCTGGTCAAGGACCTGCACCAGGAGTGGACGCTCGGCGCCCGCTGGTTCATGCAGCACCTGGTCGACGGCGACCTGGCCAGCAACCAGCACGGCTGGCAGTGGGTCGCCGGCACCGGCACCGACGCCTCGCCGTACTACCGGGTGTTCAACCCGACCACCCAGGGCAGGAAGTTCGACCCCGACGGCGCCTACGTGCAGCGCTGGGTGCCCGAGCTGCGCGGTCTGGATGCGAAGCACGTGCACGAGCCGTGGACGGCGCCCGGCGGCGTCCCGGCGGGCTACCCCGAGCCGGTCGTCGACCACGCCCACGAACGTCTGGTCGCCCTGGACCGCTACACCCGCGCCACCCGCCGCTGAACGACCGTTCCCTCGCCGGCACCCGCCGTGGCAGACACCTGCGGCTCGGGTGAAGCTGGACGGCGTGATCGCGCGAGGTGCCCGTGCCTGAGGGCCACACCCTGTTCCGGCTGGCGAAGGAGCAGGACGAGCTGTTCGCCGGCCGCCCGGTGCACGTCACCAGCCCGCAGGGCCGCTTCACCGCCGGCGCCGAGCTGCTCGACGGCCGGGTGCTCGACGAGGTGACCTCCTACGGCAAGCACCTGTTCGCCCGCTTCGGGCCGGACACCGTGCACGTGCACCTGGGTCTGTACGGGAAGTACACGACCGGCACCGGCACGCCGCCGCCGGCGAAGGGCGCGCTGCGGATGCGCTGGGAGGGCGACGGCCCGGACGGCGCAGGGGTGTGGACCGACCTGCGCGGCGCAACCGTGTGCGAGGTGATCACCGAACCGGAGGTCACCGCGATCCTCGGCCGGCTCGGCCCCGACCCGCTGCGCCGCCGGTCGGACCCGGGGAAGGCATTCGCCCGGATCAGCCGGTCGAAGACGCCGATCGGCGCGCTGCTGATGGACCAGGAGGTGCTCGCCGGCGTCGGCAACGTCTACCGCGCGGAGATCCTGTTCCGGCACCGGGTGAACCCGTTCCGGCTCGGCAAGGACGTCGACGAGGCCACCTGGGCGGCGATGTGGGCGGACCTGGTGAAGCTGCTGAGGGCCGGCGTCCGCGAGGGACGGATCGTCACCACCGAGCGCGCGGACCGGCAGCGCAAGCGCGGCCCGGCCGAGCTCGCCGACGCCCACTACGTCTACCGGCGCACCGGGCTGCCCTGCCGGATCGACGACACCGAGATCCGCACGCAGGAGATGGTCGGCCGCAACCTCTACTGGTGCCCGACCTGCCAGGCGGCATAGGGGTCAGCCCCGGCTGACGACGCCGAGCCGGAGGGTCAGCGTGTCACCGAGGTCGACCTGCACGGCCCGGCGGACGGCGTCCTTGACCGGCACGATCCAGCGCCCGTCCCCCGAGGGTCAGCACGGAGGCGCCGATCCGGGTGCTCAGCCCGGCGGCGTCCAGGCCGTCGGCCTTCCAGCGGAACGTGGTCCGCAGCCGGTCCAGCGAGCCGAGCAGGTGCTCGGCCTCGGTGCCGGCCAGCGGTGGCTCCCAGGGCGGGGCGTCGGTCATGCCGACACCCTGCACCCGGGCGCCGACGATCGGGAGGTCAGACGGCGCCCTTGTCCGGGTCACCGGCCGGCAGCGGGCGCAGCACCCGCACGGCCAGCGGCTCGGCCAGGTGCTCGGAGACGGTCGCCATCATGGTGCGCAGCGCCTCGCCCTGACCGTGCGCGGCCATCGCCTCCTCGCTGGCCCAGCGCTCGACGAAGACGAAGCCCTGCTCGTCCTCCTGCACCGAGTACAGCTCGCAACCGGGCTCGGCGTGCACCTGCGGGACGGCGGCCAGCAGGGCCTGCCGGACCGCGTCGCGGCTCTCGGGCTTGGGCATCACGGTGGCGACGATGACGAACGACACGCAGACCTCCTGAGGTCATCGGGGACGGCGGCAGGAGTGACCTGGCGCACGGCCGTCGGAAGGACGACGATGCCAGACGTGGCGGAGCCGACCGGGACCGGACCGCGCCCGCTGCGGGTGGCCGTGATCGGCGCCGGCCCCGCGGGCATCTACGCCGCCGAGGCGCTGGCCGCGCAGGACGACGTCCCGGTCGCCGTGGACCTGATCGACCGGCTGCCCACGCCGTTCGGGCTGGTCCGCCACGGCATCGCCCCCGACCACCGGAAGATGCGCGCGCTGCGCGAGACGCTGCACGCCACCCTCGACCACGAACGGGTCCGCTTCGTCGGCAACGTGGAGATCGGCGCCGACCTGTCGGTCGCCGAGCTGCGCCGGCACGTCGACGCCGTCGTCTACACCTACGGCGCAGCCGGCGACCGGGGGCTGGGCGTGCCCGGGGAGGAGCTGCCCGGCAGCCTCGCCGCCACCGACGTCGTCGCCTGGTACTGCGGGCACCCCGACGCCGACCGGGCCCGGGTGGAGCAGGCGGTGGCCCGCGCCCGCGACGTCGTGGTGGTCGGCGTGGGCAACGTGGCGCTCGACGTCGCCCGGGTGCTGGTCCGCTCGCCCGCCGAGCTCGACCCGACCGAGATGCCGCAGCACGTCCTCGACGCGCTGGCCGCCGCACCCGTCGAACGGGTGACCGTGCTGGGCCGCCGCGGCCCCGCGCAGGCCACCTTCACCACCCAGGAGCTGCGCGAGCTGGGGCACCTCGCCGCCGCCACGGTGCTCGTCGACCCGGCCGACCTCACCGACCCCGGCGACGACGCGCTGGCCGCCGTCGACCGGCACGTGGCCCGCAACCTCGCGGTGCTGCACGAGTACGCCGGGCACACCGCCGGACCCGGCCGCCCCGCCGTCCGGCTGCGCTTCCACGCCCGCCCGGTGCGGTTGCTGGGCACCGACCGGGTCACCGGGGTCGAGGTCGAGCGGACGACGGTGGACGCCGACGGACGGGCCACCGGCACCGGCGAGCTGGACGTCGTCCCCGCCGACCTGGTGGTCCGCTCGGTGGGCTACCGCGGGCACCCGCTGCCCGGGCTGCCGCTGGACGGAGGCACGGTCCCGCACGAGGCCGGCCGGGTGCTGCGCGACGGTGCGGTCAGCCCCGGCGAGTACGTGGCCGGCTGGATCAAGCGCGGGCCCACCGGGGTGGTGGGCACCAACAAGCACGACGCCCGGGAGACGGTGGCGAGCCTGCTCACCGACGCCGCGGCCGGCCGGCTGCACTCCGGCGGCGACCCCGACGACCTGGTCTCCACGCTGCAGACCCGCGGCGCCGAGCCGGTGCTGCTGCCCGACTGGCGGGCGATCGACGCCGCCGAGATCGCGCTGGGCGCCACCCGCGGGCGGGACCGGACGACACTGCACGAGCGCGAGGCGCTGCTGGCCGCGGTCCGGGCCGCCGCTGCGGCACCATGACCGGGTGGCCGCCCGCGCCTTCGCCGTCTCGTGCCTGGTCCACGCCGTCGTCGTCGGCGTGCTGGCGCTGACCCTGCCCGACGTGGTGCCGCTGCACTTCGGCGCGAGCGGTCAGGTGGACCGCACGGGTTCGCGTGCGGAGCTCCTGGTCGTCGCCGTCCTGGTCGGCGCGCTGATCGCCGGGGTCTGCGGTGGGGTCGCCCGGTGGACCCGGCGGCTGCCGCTGGAGCTGGTCAACGTGCCGCACGCCGAGTACTGGAAGAGCCCCGAGCACGAACCCGAGTTGCGCCGCCGGATCGCGAGCGACACCTGCTGGTTCGGCGCGGCCACGATGGTCTTCCTCTCCGCGGCGTTCACCCTGGTCGGGCGGGCCGCCGTCGCCGGCACCGGGTTGGACGGCTGGTCCGCCCTCCTGCTCGCGCTCTTCGTCGCCGGCACGGCCGTCTGGTGCGTCTGGCTGTGGCTCCGGCGGTACCGACCCCCGGGTCACGAGTAGCCGGGGTACGGCACACTCGACGGCGTGACCGGTCCCACCACCGACCAGACGCCCGAGACCGACCCGGCGACCAAGCCGGCCGCGGCCACGATCTCCTTCGCGCGTGGCGCGCCGTCGACCGACATCGTCGACGTCGAGGGCCTCAAGCAGGCCGCCGTCGCCGCGTTCGACGCCGACCCGGCCGGGATGACCGGCTACGGGACGGCGATCGGCTACGTGCCGCTGCGCCGGTGGATCGCCGAGAAGCACGGCGTGCCCGAGAGCCACGTGCTGGTCACCAACGGGTCGATGCAGGCCGACGCGTTCCTCTTCGACGAGCTGGTCACCCCGGGCGCGGCGGTGGTCACCGAGCGGCCCACCTACGACCGCACCCTGCTGGGGTTGAAGAACCGGGGCGGCGACCTGCACCTGGTCACGCTGGAGGAGGACGGCGTCGCCGTCGACGAGATCGAGGAGCTGCTGCGCGGCGGCGTCCGGCCGGCGTTCGCGCACGTCATCCCGAACTTCCAGAACCCGGCCGGCTACACGCTGTCGCTGGCGAAGCGGCGCCGGCTGCTCGACCTGGCGCACGAGCACGACTTCCTGGTGTTCGAGGACGACCCGTACGTCGACATCCGGTTCAGCGGCGAGCCGCTGCCGCGGATGCTGGAGCTCGACGGCGGCGCCGACAGCACCCACGTGGTCTACGCCTGCTCGTTCTCCAAGACCGTCTGCCCGGGCATCCGGGTGGGCTACCTGGTCGGGCCGCCGGCGCTGATCGACCGGATCCGGGTGCGGGCCACCAACACCTACATCGCGCCGAACATGGTCGCCCAGGGAACGGTGTTCCAGTTCGTCACCGGGCCGCGTTACGAGGGCGCGCTGGAGACGGTGAAGAGCGCGCTGGCCGAGCGGGTCGGGCTGCTGGACCAGGCGCTGCGCACGCACCTGCCGCAGGCCACCTTCCGGCGTCCCGACGGCGGCTACTTCCTGTGGGTGTCGCTGCCGGCCGGCGAGGGCCACGACGTCGCCCGGATCTCGGCCGAGGCCGCGGCGCGCGGGGTGGCGATCGTGCCGGGCACCGACTTCCTGCTCGAGGGCGGGGAGAACGCCTTCCGGCTGGCCTTCTCCGCGGTGCAGCCCGGCGACGTCGACGAGGGCGTCCGACGCCTCGCCGAGGCCGTCGAGGCCGCCAAGGCCTGAATACGGTCTAACCCGGTGCCGACGCACCCGTATGCACAAAGGTCTAGTCAGCCACTCGTCAACAGGGCACCTAGGACTCCCCGTAGGCAACCCGTCAGGGGGAAGCTCCCGGGATCAGGCACATGCCTCGCCCCTCGCTGCTAAGTTGACATCGCTTCAACGCCCACGTTGGGCGATCCAAGCGAAGGATCATCCAACTGGGCTTCGCTAACCAGCACAGGCCGAGCAAAGCATCCAACTGGAAAAGGCGAGAGAGGTCATGGCGGAGGCGCAGCTAGAGCGTGAGGGTGTTTCGGTCATCTTGCTGGGATCCTTTAACCCGAAGATCTTCCAGCCAAGCTGGCTAGCCATGCACGATCTCATCTCCGAAGACGCACTTGAGGGCGCCTCGATCGAGCTGATAACCAACGAGGTCAGCATTTTCTCGCTAGGTTGGTGCGACCTAGAGGTGCTGAGTGATCGACTCACCCTCACGTCCAGCGCGACCCCCTCATTCGAGTCCCTTCGGGATCTCCTCGCAGGCGCGATGCGGATTTTGTCGCATACACCAGTCTTCGCCGTAGGCATCAACATGCATGCTCACATTTCAGTATCCAGTGAAGCGGCCTGGCACAAGTTCGGCCATACACTCGCGCCGAAAGAAGGCATCTGGGACTTCCTCGAATCACCTGGCATGCTTACCGTTGCTATTCGGAGTGAGCGAACGGATCAGCACCGAGGATCATTCAACGTGAAGGTTGAGCCGTCGAGGCGCTTCAATCAGGCCATCTTCGTCGAGAGTAACGACGAGTTTCGTGCTGATAGCGACACTCCGTCAGCCCAGTGGGCAGTCGAAGTACTACTGAACGACTGGGAACTCTCCATGTCTCGCGCGCTCGAAACTCGCACTCAACTCTCGGACCTCGTACGAAAGGCCGACTAATATGGGCGCAGCAACTAGCACTCGGACCCATCGCTTCGACGAGTCTCTCAGCTCTTACTCCCCCTCCGAAGAGGGCCCTAGCCCCGTACTCGTCAACGGTCGAGTGATCGAGGTCGAGGACCTAAACGAGGCGCGGACACTGACATCTCGGCCCACCAATCTTCTTCCCACGACAACACCTGTTCGCCACATAACACGACCAGTCATCGCTCCTCCCACCAAGTCGCGCATCGAGCATTTCCTTGCGACCGACCGATGGGAGGGAGCGGTCCGAGAGGTCTATAGCACCTACTTCACTGCCGACCTGATCAGCCTGAGCGGAAACAATGACGCGCACGCTGAGTTTGACTTCCGAGAACTGTCGTCGGCCGATCGGGCATTGTGCGAACCTGGAGCTCTTTTTTACTGGTCCATCGGCTACGAAACAAAAGGCAGCGGGCAAAGGCAACGGGCCTCAGTCATCACGTTCCGCCGACTAGGGCGCGCCAGCTAAGAACTTCAGCAAGAACCGCTTGTGAACACGGGGGAACGATGGAGTACACGCGCCCAGAAGCCGACCAAGTCGAAGTCAGCATCTTCGGCCCTGGCTACGGCGAAGCTCTCGCAATTCACCTGGGCAACGACAAGTGGTTGCTTGTCGACTCCTGCAGCTCCTCGCGAGGTACTACCCCGGCTGCCTTATCTTACCTGACTCGCCTAGGTTACGAACCGGCCGAATGCGTTCAGGCAGTCGTCGTATCACATTGGCACGACGACCACGTGCGGGGATTAAGCCAGATCCTGCAGGCCTGCCCCTCGGCAGGAGTGTTCGCCAGCCGTAGTGTAGGAATTCCAGAATTCCAAGCACTCATGGACCTGCCTCCAGTTCCATCCAAGTTCACCAGCGGTGTTCAAGAATTGTCTGGCGCCCAGCGAGTGCTGCGCGCACGTGGCGACCATATAAAGTTGATAGGCGCAACACAGCGGATTTATAACGTTCCCAGTGCGGTCGTTTCGGAGGTCTGGTCACTGTCGCCCTCGGCCGAGGACGACGACATTGGCCGACAGCACCTTGCCGGCATGCTCGCTTCTGTAGCCGGCAAAGCAAGGCGGCTTCCTGCACTAGATCCCAATGACACTACGGTCGTTCTCCTACTCCTCACGTCGGCGGGCTCGGTTCTCCTGGGTGGAGACCTCGAACATCGGCCCAGTAGCCGCACACGCGGTTGGCACGCCATCGTTGACGACACCAACCGGCCGCCAATAGATTTCAACCTCTTCAAGATTCCCCATCACGGCTCTGAAGGCGCCCATTGCGACGAGGTGTGGGATCACCTTGCTGGATCGCGACCAATATCCGTCATTAGCCCATACCAGAACGGGTCGGTTACGATCCCTACCGCAAAGGATAAGGCACGCATTAAGCGGCACAGCGCAGAGGCGTGGGTGACCAGCGAGCGACGCGCACCAGCCCCGCGGCGCGATAGAACATCACTCCGAACGATCGAGACGTCGACTCGCTATTTCTCAGAGCAACCACTAGTGCCTGGCCATGTCCGCTGGCGAAGCGGCTCGATGCCGCAGATAACAGCCGATGGGGCCGCTAGCAAGTTGTGAGCACGGCACAGATTCGCGTACTCGTGACTATAAATCTTGAGGGGCCGCCCCTAGTTAGGGGCGGCCCCTCCGCTACTCAGCCGGAGTTGCGCAGCGCGGTGGCGACGCCGTTGATGGCCAGCTGGATGCAGCGGCGCACCAGCTCGTCGTCGTCCCCGGCCCGGCGGCGGCGCAGCATCTCCACCTGCAGGTGGTGCAGCGGCTCCAGGTAGGGGAACCGGTTGCGGATCGACCGGGCCAGCGCCGGGTTGTCGGCCAGCAGCCGGTCGTCGCCGGTGATCGCCAGCAGCATCCGCACGGTCCGCTCGTGCTCCGCGGTGATCTGCCCGAACACCAGGTCGCGCAGGTCCGCGTCGGGCACCAGCGCGGCGTACCGGGCGGCGAGCTCCAGGTCGGTCTTGGCCAGCACCATGCCCATGTTGGACAGCACGGTGCGGAAGAACGGCCAGCGCCGGTGCAGGTCCTGCAGTCGGGCGAGGCGCGCCTCGCGCCCGTCCGGACCGTCGCCGTCCACCCAGGACTCCAGCGCCGAGCCGGTGCCGTACCAGCCGGGCAGCATGATCCGGGTCTGCGACCAGCTGAACACCCACGGGATGGCCCGCAGGTCGGTGATCTTGTCGCCGGCCTTGCGGGACGGCGGCCGGCTGCCGATGTTCAGCTCCGCCAGCTCCCGGATCGGGGTGGCCGCGCGGAACCACTCGACGAAGCCGGGTGTCTCGTGCACCAGCGCGCTGTAGGCCCGGCGTGCCCGCTCCGCGAGGTCGTCCAGGAGCGCGTAGGTCTCCTCGGCGTCGTCGTCCAGGCCCTCGGTGTCCAGCAGCGTCGACTCCAGCGTCGCCGCGACCAGCGCCTCCAGGTTCCGGCGGGCCAGGTCCGGGGTGGAGTACTTGGCGGCGATCACCTCACCCTGCTCGGTGATCCGCAGCTGGCCGGCGACCGAGCCGGGCGGCTGCGCCTTGATCGCCTCGTAGCTGGGGCCACCGCCGCGGCCCACGGTGCCGCCGCGGCCGTGGAACAGCCGCAGCCGGATCCCGTTGGCCCGGGCCACCTCGACCAGGGCCAGCTCCGCCCGGTACAGCGCCCAGTTGGCGGCCAGGTAGCCGCCGTCCTTGTTGCTGTCGGAGTAGCCGAGCATGACCTCCTGCTGGTCGCCGCGGTTGGCGACCAGCGCCCGGTACAGCGGCTGGTCGAGCATCGCGGTCAGCGTGGCGCCGGCGGCCTGCAGGTCGTCGATCGTCTCGAACAGCGGCGAGATGCCCACCGAGCAGCGCGGGCCGTCGGCACCGTCGGGGTCGAGCAGGCCGACCTCCTTGAGCAGGACGGCGACCTCCAGCACGTCGCTGACCGACTCGCACATGCTGATCACGTAGTTCGGGATGGTGCGTGGGCCCAGCAGCGCGACCTGCTCGGCAGCCGCGACCAGCAGGTCCAGCTCACCGCGCGCCAGCTCGGACAGCTCGGCGTCCCGGCGCACCAGCGGCCGGCGCATCCGCAGCTCCCCGGTGAGCAGCTCGACCCGCTGCTCCTCGTCCAGGGCGGTGTAGTCCTCGCAGACCCCCGCCCAGGCCAGCAGCTCGGCGAGCACCTCCTCGTGCACCGAGGAGTTCTGCCGCATGTCCAGCCCGCACAGGTGGAAGCCGAAGACCTCCACCGCGTCGCGCAGCCGGGCCAGCCGGTCGTCGGCCAGCGCGCCCGCGCCGTGGCTGCGCAGCGAGGTGTCCAGGGTGTCCAGGTCGGCCAGCAGCTCCTCGGGCAGGCCGTAGGGCGGCAGGTCGATCTCCGGCTGCTGCCCCGGCACCGAGCCGAGCACCCGCCGGGCGGTCGCCGCCAGGCGCGCGTGCATCCCGCGCAGCGCCCGCCGGTAGGGCTCGTCGGCGCGGAACGGGGAGTCGTCCCGGGCGGCGTCGGCCAGCGCGTAGACCTCGGGCGTGGGGCGGACCAGCCGGTCGGACATGGACAGCTCCGCGCCCAGCGCGAGCAGCTCGGCCAGGTGGTGCTCCAGCGCGGTGGCCGCCTGCCGCGTGGTGGCCCGGCGGACGGCGTCGGCGGTGACGAACGGGTTGCCGTCGCGGTCCCCGCCGATCCAGGAACCCGGCTGCAGCATCGGCTCGCGCAGCAGGTCGGCGTCCGGCCACCGCTCCCGCAGCGCGCGGCGCAGCTCGGTGTTGATCGCCGGGACCACGTCGAACAGCGACAGCTCGTAGTAGCGCAGCGCCTCGTCGATCTCGTCGGCCAGCCGGAGCCGGCTCAGCCGCAGCAGCGCCGTCTGCCAGAGGGTGAGCACCTCGCGGGAGAGCCGGGCCGACCACGCCGGGTCCTCGGCCTCCCCCTGCTCCCGGCCGCGCTGCCGGATCAGCTCGCTGACCTGGCGCTGGACCTGGGAGATGGTGCGCCGCCGGGTCTCGGTCGGGTGCGCGGTGACCACCGGGACGACGAGGGCGCCGGCCAGCTCCCGCGCCACCGTGCCGCCGTCCAACCCGGCCTCGTCGAGCAGCTCCAGCGACGCGGCCAGGCTCCCCTTCTGCGGCGGGGAGCCCTCGCGCCGGTGGTGCCTGCGGCGCCGCTCGTGGTGGACGTCCTCGGCGATGTTGGCCAGCAACGAGAAGTGGCTGAACGCCCGGACGACGTGGTTGGCGCTGCGCGGGTCGAGGGCGGCGAGGCGCTCGGCGAGCTGGGACCGGTCCCGCTCGTCGCGGCGGATCTCGAACGCCTGGACGCGGGTGGACTCGACCAGCTCGAGCACCTCCGGGCCCGCCTGCTCGGCGATCACCTCGCCGAGCACCCGGCCCAGGAGCCGGATGTCCTCGCGGAGCTGGAGGTCGTCTGTGCGGTCGTCGGGCAGGGACTGGCCCCCGGGAACGCGGAGGTCGGCGACGTCGACAGTGGCTTCGGACACGGGACGAGTATCCGGGCCGGGTGTGTCCGGCTGGTCACGGGGCAGGATCAGCGCATGTCCGAGCTGCTCGCCGCGCCCACCGACCCGTCCCCCGCCGAGCACGGGGAGGGCCCGGTCTGGGACGGCGCACGCGGGGAGCTGCTCTGGGTCGACATCACCGCCGGGCTGGTCCGCCGCGGCCGGGTGGACGGCGCCGGGACGGTCACCGAGCTGGCCGCGCACCGCGGCGGGGACACCGTCGGCGTCGTCGTCCCGGCCGCCGACGGCGGGTGGCTGCTGGGCGCCGGCGGCGGCTTCACCCACCTCTCCCCCGACGGCGAGGCGCGGGTGCTGCTGGAGCTGCGCCGCGAGGGTGGCACCACGGAGACCGGCACCCGGATGAACGACGGCGCCTGCGACCGGGCCGGGCGGTTCTTCGCCGGCACCATGGCCTTCGACGAGTCGAAGGGCGCCGGCCGGCTCTACCGGGTCGACCTCGACGGCACGGTCACCGTGGCCCTGCCGGGGCTGACGATCTCCAACGGCCTGGGCTGGTCGCCCGACGACCGCACCGCCTACCTGTCGGACTCCGGCGACTCGGTGGTGTGGGCCTTCGACTACGACCTGGACACCGGCGAGCTGTCGGGGCGCCGGGAGTTCCTGCGGTTCGACGGGTCGACCGGGGTCGCCGACGGGCTGGTCGTCGACGACGAGGGCTGCGTGTGGACGGCGATGTGGGGCGGGCGCGCGGTGCGCCGCTGGTCCCCCGACGGCCAGCTGCTGACCGTGGTCGACGTCCCCACCGAGAACGCCACGAGCTGCTGCTTCGCCGGGGCCGACCGCGACCTGCTGGTGATCAGCACCTCCGCGCACGGGCTGGACTACGCCGCCCGCACTGCGCAGCCGGGGGCCGGGCGGCTGTTCACCGCCCGGCCCGGGGTGACCGGTCCCGCGGCGTACCCCTACCGCGGCCCGCTGACCGGTCTACGCGAGGCCTGAGCGGCCCGGGCCAGCCGCGCGGCGTCCTGGCTCACCCCACGTGCTCCTGGCTCACCGCCTGTGGTGAGCCAGGAGCACGCACGATCAGGTCACCTGATCCCGGGCTCAGACGCGCTCGGCCTTGAGCGCCTCGCGCATGCTGACCTTGCCGCTGGTGCGCAGCAGCGCGCCGGAATAGATCCGACCGCCGATCCGCACCACCGCGGCGATCGCCAGCAGCATCAGGACGACGGCGACCGCGACCTCCCACACCGCGGCCTCCCCGGCGGCCATCCGCACCGGCATCACCATCGGCGAGAGACCGGGCACGAACGAGGTGACGGTGGCCAGCGTGCTGGCCGGGTCCTGCGCGGCCTGGATGGCGATGACGAAGCCGGCGACCAGCAGGATCGTGGTCGGCGTGATCACCGTGCCCAGGTCCTCCTGCCGGCTGACCAGCGAGGCGGCCGCGGCGAACACCGAGGCGTAGAAGGCGTAGCCGAGCACGAACCAGGCGATCACGGTGACCACCGGCCCGATGACGTCCCCGGGCAGCTCCACGACGTCGAAGGCCAGCGCCCCGACGACGCCGATGACCGCGACCAGCAGGATCTGCGCCAGACCCAGCAGGCCCAGCCCGATCACCTTCCCGGCGAGCAGCTGCCAGGGGCGCATGGTCGCCAGCAGCAGCTCGACCACCCGGCTGGACTTCTCCTCGACCACGCCCTGGGCCACGAACTGCCCGAACAGGATGATCAGGCTGTACAGGACGACCACGCCCACCAGCGCGACGATCGTCGAGGCCAGCCGGTCGTCGGCGTCGGCGTCGAGGGCGACCAGCTCGACCTCCGGCCCCGGCTGCAGCTGCACCCCGGCCTGGTCGAGCTGGGTGGCCATCGCCAGGTTGGTCAGGGCGCCTTGGACCAGGTTCCTGGTGTCCTGGCCCCCGCTGTCGACCAGCAGCTCGGGCTGCGACCCCGACGGACTCAGCAGCGCCCCGTCGACGTCCTCGTTCTCGACCGCCGCCCGGGCGGCGGCCTCGTCGGCGAACTCGACGACGGTGACGTCGGTGCCCAGCACCTCACCCTGGGCGACGAGCGCCTGCTCCACCGCGGCGTCGCCGCCGACGACGCCGATGCGCGACTCGTCGCCGCCGCTGTTGATCAGCACCTGGAAGACCAGCATGCCGACGATCAGCACGATCAGGACGGCGGAGCCGATGAGGAAGTTCTTGTCCCGGATCCGGGTGGAGACCTCGCGGGCGGCGACCAGGCGGACCAGCGTCGCCGGGCTCTGCGGGCGGGTCTCGTGCCGTGCCGGGGCGCTCATGCCGCCACCGCCTCGGCGGCCGGAGCGGCGCTGACCGCGTCGCGGAACAGCTCGACCAGGGTGGGTTCGCGCCAGGCGAAGTGGTTCACCCGCCCGGTGGCGACGGCGGCGTGCAGCACCTGCTGGTCGTCGGCGCCGGGCGCCAGCTCCAGCACCGTGTCACCGCGGCTCTCCGAGACGACGCGCACGCCGGGCAGGCCGGCGGCCCAGCCGGCCGGGGCGTCGGGGACGACGACACGGAGCTGTCGGCCCTGGGCCGAGACGCGCAGCTCGGCGACGGTGCCGGTGGCGACCATCGAGCCGCGGGCGAGGATGCCGACGGCGTCGCAGAGCCGCTCGACCAGGTCCAGCTGGTGGCTGGAGAAGACGACGGGCACGCCGCGGCGGCACTGGTCGAGCAGCGCCTCGGCGAGCGAGTCGACGCCGACCGGGTCCAGGCCGGAGAACGGCTCGTCGAGGATCAGCACGTCCGGCTCGCTGACCAGCGCGGCGGCCAGCTGCACCCGCTGCTGGTTGCCCAGTGACAGCTTCTCCACCGGGTCACCCAGCCGCTCCCCCAGACCGAGGCGCTCGGCCCACTCGCCGGCAGCGCGGCCGGCCGGGCCGGCGTCCATGCCGTGCAGCCGGGCGAAGTAGGCGAGCTGCTCGCGCACCTTCATCTTCGGGTAGAGGCCGCGCTCCTCGGGCATGTAGCCGATCCGGCGGCGCACCGCCTCGTCGACCGGGGAGCCGTTCCAGCGGACCTCGCCGGCGTCGGCGCGGGCCAGGCCCATGGCGATGCGCATGGTGGTGGTCTTGCCGGCGCCGTTGGAGCCGCAGAAGCCGAACATCTGGCCGGGTGCGACGGTGAAGCTCACCCCCTTCAGCACCTGGTTCTCGCCATAGGCCTTGACCAGGCCGTCGATCTCGAGCACTGACCCTCCGTCGTCGTCGCGGCGCCGGGCAGTGATCCGCCCAGACTGACTTTCCGTCGCGGAAAGAGTGGCGGACGACTTTCCGTCCCGTCAAGTGAACAGCTGGGTGTGTCGCCCAACGGCCGCGACGGTAGCGGCGTCCCATGCTGCGGGACAGCACCGTTTCCGGTGTCATCGGGCCATGACGACGGAGAACTCCCCGGCCCGACCACCGGAGGGCGTCGGGCTGGCCGGGCTGCGGGAGGCCGCGGCGGGCTGCCGCGCCTGCGAGCTGTGGGAGCCGGCCACCCAGACCGTGTTCGGCGAGGGGCCGGAGACCGCCCGCGTGGTGTTCGTCGGCGAGCAGCCCGGCGACCAGGAGGACCGCACGGGTGAGCCGTTCGTCGGTCCGGCCGGGCGGCTGCTGGACAAGGCGCTGGTCGAGGCGGGCATCGACCGCCGCGACGCCTACGTGACCAACAGCGTCAAGCACTTCCGGTTCACGCCCACCCCGAAGCGCCGCATCCACCAGTCACCGGGCGCCGAGCACCTCGCCGCGTGCCGGCCGTGGCTGGAGGCGGAGTTCGCCGTGCTGCAGCCGGAGGTCGTCGTCTGCCTGGGCGCGGTGGCCGCCAAGGCGCTGATCTCCCCGTCGTTCCGGATCACCCGCGAGCACGGGCACCTGATGCCGTGGACCCCGCCGGGCGCGGAGCCGGTGCCCGAGGCCGACCAGGACGAGGACGCCCCGCACCAGACCTGGATCATCGCGACCACGCACCCCTCCGCCGTGCTGCGCACCCCGGACGAGGGCCGCCAGGCCGCCTACGACGCGCTCGTCGCCGACCTGGAGCTGGTCGCCGCCGCCCTCGCCTGATCCGGCGGCGGGTTCCGCCAGAACGGCCATTCTGGCGGAACCCGCGCGCGAGCCGTCAGCCGCGCTCGGGCTCGGGGAACCGCGCCCCGGCGGCCAGCTCCGCGCCGTCCTCGACCCGGGCCCGCCGGCCGACGAGGGCGATCTCGCCGTCGCCGCCGACCGTCGCCCCCTGCCCCACCACGACGTCGTCGTCCAGCACCGCCCGGGTCACGGTGGCGCCCGCGCGCACCCGGGCGCCGGGCAGCAGCACCGAGTCGATGACGGTGGCGCCCGGCTCCACGACCACCCCCGGCGACAGCACCGAACCGCGGACCTGCCCGGCGACCCGGGTGCCGCCGGAGACGAGGCTGCCCTCCACCGCCGCGCCGTCGAGCACCCGGGCGGCGCTGTGCCGGCCGCCCCGGGTGTGCACCGGCCACGCCTCCTCGTCCAGGTCGATGGGCGGCTCCGAGGACAGGAAGTCCCGGTGGGCCTGCCAGTAGGACTCCACCGTGCCGACGTCGCGCCAGTAGCCGCCCAGCGGGTACGCCCGGGCGGCGCCGTCGCGGGTCTGCGCGGGCAGCAGGTGGGTGCCGAGGTCCTCCAGCCCCTCCTCGCCGACCTCGTCGTCGAGCGCCTCGAGCCGGTCCAGCGTCGGGTTCGGGCTGAAGACGAACACCTCGTTGGTGGCGGTGGTCGTCGCCGGCTCGTCGGGCTTGTAGGCGTAGTCGGTCACCCGGTCGCCGTCGGTCTGCACGATCCCGTAGCGGGCCGCGTCGTCGGCGGCGACCTCGGTGGTCACCATGGTCACCTCGGCGCCGGACTCCAGGTGCGCGTCGGCGACGGCGCGGTAGTCGAGCTTGTAGACGGCGTCGGAGCTGACGACGACCAGCGCATCGGCGCCGAACTCGCGGATGAGCTCGGCCTGCCGCCAGAGCCCGTCGGCGGTGCCCTCGGTGAAGCCGGCCCGTTCGCTGGTGGCCTGGAACGGCGGCAGCACCAGCAGCCCGCCGGTGGTCCGGTCCAGGTCCCAGGGGCGGCCGCCGGCCAGGTGCTTGGACAGCGACGTCGGCTGGTACTGCACCGACACCCACACGTCGGGGATCTGCGAGTGCTCGCAGTTGGACAGCGGGAAGTCGATCAGCCGGTAGACCCCGGCGAACGGGACGGCGGGCTTGGCCCGGGTCTCGGTGAGCAGCTCCAGCCGGCCCCCCTGGCCGCCGGCGAGCACGAGGACGAGGACCTTCGGGAGCGCCATGCGGCGTCGGTACCCGCTGCGGCCCCGCGCAAGCCCGCCGGAGGTGTCAGCGGTCGGCGCGCCCGGCCATCCGGGCCCGGGCCCGCGCCGCGACCTCGTCCGCGCGGGAGGCCCGGAAGAACCAGAACGACGGGACGGCGACGGCGACCACGGCCATCGCGACGACGATGACCACGCCGCCGGAGACCATCGCCGCGGTCACCCCGAGGCTGCTGGCCATGACGCCGGCGCGCAGGTCGCCCAGCCGCGGGCCGCCGGCGACGACCACGATGAACACGCCCTGCATCCGCCCGCGCATCTCGTCCGGCGCCGCCGTCTGCAGCATCGAGGAGCGCAGCACCGCGCTGACCATGTCCCCGGCGCCCGCGACGGCCAGGCAGAGCACCGCCAGCCACAGCGTGGAAGCCAGCCCGAACCCGATGATCGCCACGCCCCAGACCGCGATCGCCGCGAGCACCACGGCGCCCTGCCGGTCGACCCGGCTCACCCAGCCCGACGTCAGCCCCATCAGCAGCGAGCCGATCGACACCCCGGCGAACAGCCAGCCCAGGCTGTTCGCGTCGCCGGCGTAGGTCGTCTCGGACAGCTCCGGGAAGACCGCCTGCGGCCAGGCGAACAGCATCGCGATCACGTCGACGACGAAGGTCATCAGCAGCACCGGCTGGGTGCGCAGGAAGGCGAAGCCCTCCCCCACCCCGCGCACCGCGGCGCCCAGCCGCAGCGGGCCGGACACCCCCTCGGGCGGCAGCGGTGGCAGCCCGCGCAGCAGGAGGACGGCGGCGACGAAGCCCACCGCGTCGACCGTGTAGACGATCGACAGGTCGCCCAGGCCGATCAGCAGCCCGGCCAGCAGCGGGCCGACGACCACCCCGGCCTGCCGGACCGTCATCGCCAGCGCGTTGGCCGCGGCGACGCCGTCCGCGCCGACCAGGGCCGGGATGACGGCGCTGCGGGCCGGCTGGTTGACCGCGGCGAACGCCGACACCGCGGCGGCGAGCACCCACAGCACCCACAGGTGGCCGCGGCCGGGCAGCAGCGCCTGCACCGCCAGCAGCGCGCTGGTCACCGCGGCGCCGACCGAGCTGATCACCATCAGCCGGCGGCGGTCCATCGCGTCGGCGATCGCCCCGCCCAGCAGGCCGAACACCACCAGCGGCACCAGCGCGACCACCGACGTCAGCCCGACCATCAGCGACGAGCCGGTGAGGCTGTAGACCTGGTACGGGACGGCGACCAGCGTCATCTGCTGGCCGAGCATGGTGACCGCGACCCCGCCGAAGACCCGGCGGTAGGCGCGGTTGCGCAGCGGGGTGGTGTCGATCGCCCAGCCCCGGCGGCGCGGCACCGGCGTCGGCTCCTCGACCCCCAGCCCACCCTCGACCGGGTCGACCGGCGTCAGTTCGGGGCGTTCATGGCCATCTCCGCCCACGGCTTCGGGGCGTTCATGGCCATCTCCGCCCTGGTCGTGCGGGCCCGTCACGGGGCGAGGCGCTGCAGGACCCAGCCGCCGCCTTCCTCGTCGTCCCGCACGAAGACCAGCCGGTCGTGCAGCCGGTCGTGGCCGCCCTGCCAGAACTCCACCCGCGTGGGCACCACCCGGTAGCCCCCCCAGCTCGGCGGCCGCGGCACCGGCCCGTCCGCGGTCTCGGCGTCCAGCAGGCGCATCCGCTCGACCAGCTCGTCCCGGGAGTCGACGACGGTCGACTGCACCGAGGCGACGGCGGCCAGCTGCGCCCCGCGCGGGCGGGGGTCCCAGAGCGCGTCGGAGGCGGCCTCCCCGACGCGCTCCACGGTGCCGGTGACCCGCACCTGCCGCTGCTGGACGTGCCACGGGAAGACGACGGCGGCGCGCGGGTTGACCGCCAGCTGCGCCCCCTTGGCCGAGGCGTAGTTGGTGCCGAAGACGAAGCCGCCGGCGTCGTAGCCCTTCATCAGCACGATCCGCGCGTCGGGCGCGCCGTCGGCGTCGGCGGTGGCGACCACCATCGCGTTGGGCTCGGGCAGCTCGGCGGCGACCGCGTCGGCGAACCAGCGGTCGAACTGCTCGACCCAGGTGGGGGCCACGGTCTCCTCGGAGAGGCCCTGGGCGTCGTAGTCCCTGCGCATGCGGATCAGGTCGGGCACGCCGCCATGCTGTCACCGTTGCACCGCGCACCGCTGGGCGACCGGGTGCCCGGCTGCACGGCGGGCACCCAGCACGGCCTAAGTTGTGGACCGACCTGCACCGGCGTCCACCCCCCACCCGCGCGCAAGGGAGCATGCGAGATGGCTGACGACTTCGTCCCCGGCCTGGAGGGCGTCACCGCCTTCGAGACCACGATCGCCGAGCCGGACAAGGACGGCGGCGCGCTGCGCTACCGCGGCGTGGACATCGAGGACCTGGTCGGTCAGGTCACCTTCGGCCACGTGTGGGCCCTGCTGGTCGACGGCCAGTTCGGCCCCGGCCTGCCGCCGGCCGAGCCGTTCCCGATCCCGGTGCACACCGGCGACGTCCGGGTCGACGTGCAGGCCGCGCTGGCGATGCTCACCCCGATCTGGGGCTACCGCCCGTTGCTGGACATCTCCGCCGAGGAGGCCCGCGACGAGCTGGCCCGCGCCGCGGTCATGGCGCTGTCCTACGTCGCCCAGTCCGCCCGCGGCATCGGCGTTCCCGCCGTGCCGCAGAAGCGGGTCGACGAGGCCTCGACGATCGTCGAGCGGTTCATGGTCCGCTGGCGCGGCGAGCCCGACCCGCGCCACGTCGCCGCCGTCGACGCGTACTGGACCTCCGCGGCCGAGCACGGCATGAACGCCTCCACCTTCACCGCCCGGGTCATCGCCTCCACCGGCGCCGACGTCGCCGCCTCGCTGTCCGGCGCGATCGGTGCGATGTCCGGCCCGCTGCACGGCGGCGCCCCCTCGCGGGTGCTGCACATGCTCGACGGGGTCGAGCAGTCGGGGAACGCGGAGGCCTACGTCAAGGACCTGCTCGACCGCAAGGAACGGCTGATGGGGTTCGGCCACCGGGTCTACCGGGCCGAGGACCCGCGGGCCCGGGTGCTGCGCCGCACCGCCGAGCAGCTGGGCGCCCCGCGCTTCGAGGCCGCCCTCGCCCTGGAGCAGGCCGCGCTCAAGGAGCTGCGCGAGCGGCGTCCGGACCGGCCGATCGAGACCAACGTGGAGTTCTGGGCGGCGATCGTGCTCGACTTCGCCGAGGTGCCCAGCTCCATGTTCACCTCGATGTTCACCTGCGCGCGCACCGCGGGCTGGTGCGCGCACATCCTGGAGCAGAAGAACACCGGCCGGCTGGTGCGCCCCTCGGCCCGCTACGTCGGCCCGGACCCGCGCAAGCCGCAGGACGTCGAGGGCTGGGACACCATCGAGCCCCTCACCACCCGCGCCTGAAGGACTGCACCGCCCCACTTTCGGCACCGAAAGTGCACCCCGCCCCCGGACGTTGAGGACGACGAGCATGAGCATCACCATCCCGACCGAGCTGCTGCCGAAGGACGGACGGTTCGGGTGCGGTCCGTCGAAGGTCCGGCCAGAGGCGCTGCAGGCGCTGGCGACCGCCGGCGCCGGGCTGATGGGCACCTCCCACCGGCAGGCGCCGGTCAAGGGCCTGGTCAAGCGGGTGCGCGAGGGGCTGACCCAGCTGTTCGACCTGCCCGAGGGCTACCAGGTGGTGCTGGGCAACGGCGGGACGACGGCGTTCTGGGACGCCGCGACCATCGGGCTGGTCCGCCGGAAGAGCGCGCACGGCAGCTACGGCGAGTTCTCCGCGAAGTTCGCCTCCGGGGTCGCCGAGGCGCCCTTCCTCGACGCCCCCACCATCGTCAAGGCCGAACCGGGCTCGCTGGCGCTGCCCGCCGCCGAGGCCGGCGTCGACGTCTACGGCTGGGCGCACAACGAGACCTCCACCGGCGTGATGGCGCCGGTGCTCCGCCCGGCCGGGGCCGACGACGACGCCCTGGTGCTCGTCGACGCCACCTCCGGCGCCGGCGGGCTGCCGGTCGACGTCCAGCAGTGCGACGTCTACTACTTCGCCCCGCAGAAGTCCTTCGCCAGCGACGGCGGGCTGTGGATCGCGCTGATGTCGGCGGCGGCGCTGGAACGGGTCGCGGAGATCAAGGCCTCGGGCCGCTGGATCCCCGGCTTCCTGGACCTGTCCATCGCGGTGGACAACTCCGGCAAGGACCAGACCTACAACACCCCGGCCGTTGCCACGCTGTTCCTGCTGGCCGACCAGATCGACTGGATGCTCGGCCTCGGCGGGCTGTCCGGCGCGGTGGCGCGCAGCCAGGAGTCCTCGAGCCGGCTCTACGGCTGGGCGGAGGAGACGACCTACACCACGCCGTTCGTCACCGACCCCGAGCACCGCTCGCTGGTGGTCGGCACGGTCGACTTCGACGAGTCGGTCGACGCGGCGCTGGTCGCGAAGACACTGCGGGCGCACGGCGTGGTCGACGTCGAGCCTTACCGGAAGCTGGGCCGCAACCAGCTCCGCGTGGGCATGTTCCCGGCGGTCGACCCCGACGACGTCAGCGCGCTGACCGCCTGCATCGACCACGTCGTCGGCCGGCTGTAAGGCCCCGTCCGGAGGCTCGCCGCGAGCCTGCGAGGGGGACGGGAGGTCCTTCTCGTCACCCGAGCAGCCAGGTGTCCTTGCTGCCGGCGTCCTCGTCGGCGAGCAGGCCGTCCTCGTCGGTCGCGACCCGGCTGAGCGGGGCGGGCAGCACCCGGGTGCTGCTGCCGGCGACGGCGAACACCCGCAGGCCCGCGCGCCGCGGCCGGACCACCCCGTCGACGACGGTGGGCACCGTGGAGGGCTCGACGGGCTCGCGGACGACGAAGCGGTGCGGCGCGGCCACCACCTCGGCGTGCAGCTCGGCCAGCTCGGCGGCCGAGCACCGCGGCCCGTGCACCACGCCCTGCCCGGCGTAGCCGTCGACCGGCACGACGACCAGCTCGTGCAGCCGGTCGCGGACCTCGGCCAGGTGCGCGTCCTCGGCCAGCGACCAGCTGGGCACGCCGGCCAGCACCGGCTCCTCGGCCAGGTAGAAGCGGATGAGCTCGGGCACGTACCGGTGCAGCGCCGGGTCGTCGGCGACGCCGTTGCCCGGCACGTTGGCCAGGGTCAGCCGGCCCGCCCGCACCGCCTGCCCGGTCAACACGCCCAGCGGCGGACCACCGACGGTGAGGCGGCCGGCCAGCTCGCTCTCGTCGACCCGCCGGTACAGGACGTCGACTGGCACCCGCTCCCCACGCACCTGGACGGCGACCCCGCCGGCCGGCGTCGCCCACAGGGTGTCCGGGGTGGCCAGCGGCACGCCCATCGCCTCGGCGAGCAGCCGGTGCTCGAACCAGCTGGTGCTGCCCGGCCCGTCGCTGAGCACCGCCAGCCGGGGCGTGCCGCTGCACGCCGGTGGGGCCGCCTCGGCCAGGGCCGCCCGCAGCAGGGTGACCGCCCCGGCCGGGTCGGCCAGCCCACGCGCCTGGGCATCGGCGTACAGGCCGGGCAGCGCGGCCCGGCCGCTGTCCCGGTTGGCCAGGGCGTAGCCGATGCCGACCGGCATCCGCAGGTCGTCGGCGAGCACCACCCAGCCGTGGGGCCCCTGCACGAGGTCGCACGCCACCACGGTGGCCCGGGCCCGGGTCGGGGTGCCCAGGTCCACGGCCTCGGGGCGGTGACCGGGGCTCGCGGTGACCAGCCGGGCGGGCACCACCCCGGCGCGCACCACCTCCGGGCCGCCGTCCGGGTCGCTGCGGCGCCGGCCGGCGGGGCGGTAGACGTCGGCGAGGTAGGCGTTCAGGGCGCGGGCCCGCTGCTCGACCCCGCGCGCCAGGTGCGCCCAGTCGGCGGCCGGGAGCAGCCGCGGCACGGGGCACAGCGGCAGCGGGCGTTCGGTGAACCGCCCGTCGAGCCAGCTGCCCAGGACGACGCCGCGCATCCCGCGTTCCCGGCCGACCGCGAGAGCGGTGGCGGCGATCCCCTCGCCACCGAGCTCGTCCAGCACGCGCGCCACCGGGAACCAGTCCGCGCGCACCCGGCCGGAGGCGTCGACCGCCTCGTCGGTGGCGGAGCCGGGGTAGCGCGCGAAGACGCCGGCCGTCTCGCTCATCGCCGGGCGTCTCGTGCGGGATCGGCCGGGGGGCTGACCGACGGCTGGCTCACAGCCAGCGATCGAACCACTCCGTGACCCGCTCCGACAGGTGCAGCACGTTCTCCCGCCCCACGATCGTGTGGCCTTCCCCCCGGAAGAGGAGCAGCTCGGCGGGGGCGTCGCGCGCCGCGAGCGCCTGGTGCGCCTGCACCGACTCCAGCACCGGCACGTTGGTGTCCCGGTCGCCGTGGGTGAGCAGCACCGGGGCGCGGAGCCGGTCGAGCATCGTCATCGGTGAGATCGCGGCGAGCATGTCCCGGTCGGTGACCGGGTCGCCGTACTCGGTGACCGACGCCGCCGCCATCCACGGCTCTGTGCCGGCGAAGAAGGTGCGCAGGTCGCTCATCCCGGCCAGCGTCACGCCGGTGGCGAAGAGCTCCGGCCAGCGGGTCAGCGCCACCAGGGTCAGGAAGCCGCCGTAGGACCACCCGTAGGCGCCGAGGTGGCCGGGGAGCGCGATGCCGCTGGTGACCAGGTGGTCGACGGTGGCGGGGACGTCGGCGAAGGACGCCTCCCGGGCGTACAGGTCGTCGGCGGCCATGAAGGCGTGCCCGCGACCGCCCGAGCCGCGCACGTTCGGCGCGAAGACGGTGAGCCCGGCCGCGACCAGCGACTGGGCGAGCGGGGAGTACGACGGGCGCTCCTGCCCCTCCGGGCCGCCGTGGAAGCTGACCACGGTGCGGTTGGGGCCCTGCACACCCGGCGGGGTGTACAGCCAGCCGTCGAGCTCGGTGCCGTCGGCGGACCGGTACTCGCAGCGCACCGGGGTGACCAGCAGCCGCGGGTCGGGCCGGCGGGGCGTGGAGGGCAGCGGGGCCGGCTCGTCCCCGTCCCCGTCCAGGGCGACCCGGTACAGCGCGCGGGGCGCCGTCGGCCCGGTCAGCTCGGCCAGCAGGGTCCGCCCGTCGGCCGACAGCGACCAGCCGGGCATGACCGGCTGCGGCAGCGGCACCGACCGCACCAGCCCGCCGTCGGCGACCCGCCGGATCTCCAGCTGGGTGACGCCGTCGACGTTCCACACGCAGATCACCGTGCCGTCGAGGCGGACCGCGTAGGCGGCCAGGTCGGCGTCGGGCCGGGAGACGAGCACCTCCGCCTCCCCGGGGACGCGGTCCTCGCCGTGCAGCGGGACCCGCAGCAGCGCGGTCCGGTCGCTGCGGGGCACCCCCGGCCGGGGCGGCAGCGCGGCGCGCAGGAAGACCGCCGCGCCGTCGAGGGCGAACCGGCCGTCCTCACTGGCCGCGCCGCCAGGCGCCCCCAGCGGGATGACCCGCCGCTGCACGCCGGTGGCGACGTCGACGGTGACCACGTGCCGGTGCCCGCGCGGACCGCGCCGGGCCAGCACGGTGCGTTCGTCGGCGGCGACGGCGGTGACCGCGAGGAACCCGCCGCGGGCCAGCGTGCGGTGCGCCCCGCTGACGACGTCGACCAGCACCACGTCGGCGTCCGGGCCGTCGCCCGGGGCGATCGAGCAGACGTAGTGGCCCGGCTGCAGCGTCCAGCCGCCGGCGAACACCGTGGCGCGCGGGTCCTGCCCGGCGACGAGGTGCCGGTCGGTGCCGTCCGGGCGCACCGCCCACAGCTCGGCGCAGATCGAGCCGCCGGGGCTGACCAGGTAGGCCAGCCACTCGCCGTCCGGCGACCAGGCGACCGAGACGACCTCCTCGGCGGCGCCGGACAGCACCGCCGGCGGGGTGTGCTGGTCGAGGGCGGCCACCTCGAGCCGGGGCACCCCGGAGCGGTCGCTGACGTAGGCGACCCGGTCACCCGTCGGCGCGAGCGCAGGGGTCCAGGCGCCGGAGGCGCCGGCGATCTCGGCGATCGCCAGCCGCACGGCGGTGGAGAGGCCAGCCCGGCGCAGCACGTCGGTCATGGCATCTCCTCGTCAGCGTCGTTCGGGGGTCCGGTGCCGGTCGGAGGGCACCGGCAGAGTGGAGCAGACGCCGGCGGCGCACCCTTCCGCACCACGCCGCGAGGTCCGTCACACGCCGGTCAGCGGATCCCGTGCCGCTGCAGCCACAGCTCCAGCAGCCCCACCTGCCACAGCTGGTTGGCGCCCAGCGTGGTGCGGTGGGCGTTCGGGTCGGCCAGCAGCCGGTCGACGTGCTCGGGGCGGAACAGGCCCCGCTCCCGCGCCTCCGGCGCGTGCAGCGCCGCGCGCACCGTCTCCAGGTAGTCACCGTGCAGGTCGATGATCGCCGGCACCGGGAAGTAGCCCTTGGGCCGGTCGATGACGTCGGCCGGGATCACCTTCCGGGCGGCGTCCTTGAGCACGCCCTTGCCACCGTGGGCGAGCTTCAGCTCGGGCGGGACGGCGGCGGCGAGCTCGGCGAACTCGTGGTCCAGGAACGGCACCCGGGCCTCCAGGCCCCAGGCCATCGTCATGTTGTCCACGCGCTTCACCGGGTCGTCGACCAGCATGACCGTGGAGTCCAGGCGCAGCGCCTTGTCCAGCGTCGTCTCCGCACCCGGCCGGGCGAAGTGCTCGGCGACCAGCTGCCGGCTGACGTCGTCCGCGGTCAGCCACTGCGGGGAGAGCGCCTGGGCCAGCCGGCTGTGCGGCTGGTCGACGAAGTGCCGGGTGTAGGCGTCGACAGCCTGGTCCGCCGGGACGCCGGCCAGCGGCGGGTACCAGTCGTAGCCGGCCATCACCTCGTCGGCGCCCTGGCCGCTCTGCACCACCTTCACGTGCTGGCTCACCTGCTGCGAGAGCAGGTAGAAGGCGACGGCGTCGTGGCTGACCTGCGGCTCGGCCATCGCCCCGATCGCCCCGTCGAGCCCGGCGTGCACGTCGGCGCTGGGGATCATCAGCCGGTGGTGGTCGGTCTCGAAGGTCTTCGCGACGACGTCGGAGTAGACGAACTCGTCGCCCGAGCGCTCGCCCACCGCCTCGAAGCCGATGGAGAAGGTGGCCAGCCCCTTCTGCCCCTCCTCGGCGAGCAGGCCGACGACCAGGCTGGAGTCGATGCCGCCGGACAGCAGCACCCCGACCGGGACGTCGGCGACCATCCGCCGGCGGACGGCGACCCGCAGCGACTCGAGCACCCGCTCCTGCCACTCGGCCGGGTGCAGGCCGGCGAGCTCCGGACGCCGCTGGTGCACCGGGCGCCAGTACTCCCAGTCGGTCTCGGTGCCGTCGGGCTCGTAGGTGCGCACGGTCGCCGGCGGCAGCTTCCCGACCCCGGCCAGGATCGTCCGCGGCGCGGGGACGACGGCGTGGAAGGACATGTAGTGGTGCAGCGCCACCGGGTCGATGGTGGTGTCGACCCCGCCGGCGCGGACCAGCGCGGGCAGCGAGGAGGCGAACCGCAGCCGACCCGGCCCGCGGCTCAGGTAGAGCGGCTTGATGCCGAAGCGGTCGCGGGCCATGACCACGCGCCCGGTGTCCCGCTCGACGACGACGAAGGCGAACATGCCCAGGAAGCGCTCGACGCAGCTGCGGCCCCAGCGGTGGTAGGCCTTGAGCACCACCTCGGTGTCGGAGGTGGAGAAGAAGCGGTAGCCGGCGGCCTGCAGCTCGGCGCGCAGCTCCTTGTAGTTGTAGATGATCCCGTTGAAGACCATCGTCAGCCCGAGCTCGGCGTCCACCATCGGCTGCGCCCCGGCGTCGGTCAGGTCGATGATCTTCAGCCGCCGGTGGCCCAGCGCGACCGGCCCGGCCTGCCAGCCGCCGGAGCCGTCCGGCCCCCGCCGCTGCAGCTGGTCGCACATCGCGGCCACCGCCGCCATGTCGGCCACGCCGCCGTCGAACCGGACCTCACCGGAGATGCCGCACACGTGCTCCCCTTCCGCTCGTCGCGGAGGCGCCGCGCTGCGCCGTCCGTCTGACCACCATCCCCCGCGGGTGTTTCCAGCACATGACCCGGGCGGGGCTCGGCGCACGCCGAAGGTCCCATTCTGGTCGAGCCGTGGGCAGCCTGCGACCGCACCGTCGCCCAGGGGCGGGGGTACGGCCGGCTCCGTTGTCGAGCCGACGCGCCGGACCGGGCGTGTCCGTGGCGCGCGTCGCCCGGGCGGCCGATAGCGTTGCCCCGGTCCGTTCCCCCGGGCTCGCACCGGATCCTGCTGGAGGTCGCCCCTCATGCGCGCCCTGCGCCTCGTGGCTCTCTCCGACGACGGCAAGCACCTGGTGCTCGCCGCCGACGCGGTGCCCGCCGCCGACGGGTCGGCCCCGTCCGAGGACGGCGAACAGTTCCAGCTGCCCGTCGACGACCGCCTGCGGGACGCGCTGGCCGAGCACTCCCGGCGCCCCGGGCAGACCTCCGGCGACCAGCTGCCGCCGCGGGTGATCCAGGCCCGCATCCGGGCCGGGGAGTCCCCGGAGGAGGTCGCGCACGCCTCCGGCACCCGGGTCGAGCGGATCATGCGGTTCGCGTACCCGGTGCTCCAGGAGCGGGCGCGGGTCGCCGAGCAGGCCCGGGAGGCGCGCGTCCGGCTGTCCGACGGCACGCCCGGCATCCCGCTCGAGGAGTTCATGTCCGAGCGGCTGCGACTGCTGGGCACCGACGTCGACGCGATCCGCTGGGACGCCCACCGCACCGAGGACGGCGCCTGGCAGGTGCGCGCCGACTGGGACGCCGGCGAGAAGTCCGGCAGCACCCGCTGGCGCTACGAGATCCCCGCCAAGTCGGTGACACCGGTCGACGCCGCCACCACGGACTTCGCCGAGGGCACCCGGCTGGTCCGGGTCGTCCCGGACGTCCCCGCCGGCTTGCCGGCCGCGCCGGCCGGCCGCCGCGGCATCTCCGTGGTGCGTCCCGAGGGCGCCGACGATGCGGCCGGCGACGAGCCCGCTGCTGACGTCGACGAGGCCGACCCCGACCAGGCGTCGCTGGACGCCGAGCCCGCCACCGCGGCCCCCGTGCCCGCGGCCGCCCCGGCGGCCCCGGTCGACGAGACCGACCCCGACACCCAGGACACGGTGGTGCTCGGCCGCCTCGCCGAGCCGGACGGCGGCGACCACGGCTTCGAGTTCGAGGACGAGGACGACCCCCGGGCCCGGATCCCCGCCTGGGAGGACATCGTCTTCGGGGTCCGCCGACGCCGCTGAAGAAGTCGAAGGACCCCGTCCTCCTCACCCCTCGCACGCTCGGGGCGAGCCTCTGGACGGGGCCACCTGCCCCCCACCACTCGCATGCTCGCGGTGGGCCCCTGCAGGGAGGCCGTAAACCAGTCGGAACTGTCCGTCTCCGGGCATAGCCTGCGCTGGCCATGACCGAGACCGCCGCCCCCACCGAGCCCGACCGGGGGCGCCTCACCGCGCTCACCCGGCTGTGGCCCTTCGCGCGCCCCTACCGACGCCTGATCGCGCTGACCTTCGTGGCGGCGCTGCTGGCCAGCCTGACCCAGCTGGTGGTCCCGCTGGTCGTCCGCGGCATCGTCGAGGGCCCCATCGCCGACGGCGACCGCGGGGCGCTGGTGCCGCTGCTGGCGCTGGCGCTGCTGTTCGGGCTGGCCGAGGCCGCGCTGTTCTTCCTCCGCCGCTGGGCGATGAACGTCAGCAGCCTGCAGATCGAGCGCGACCTGCGCGACACGCTGTACCGGCGGTTGCAGCGGCTGCCGGTCGCCTTCCACGAGGGCTGGTCCTCCGGGCAGCTGCTCTCCCGCGCCACCTCCGACGTCGCCACCATCCGGCGGTTCGTCGGGTTCGGCGCGGTCTTCCTGCTGGTCAACCTGATCACGTGCGTCGTGGTCGGCGGCGTCCTGGTGGCCATCCACTGGCCGCTGGGCCTGGCCGTGCTGGCCACCAGCGCACCGCTGGTCGTGCTCGGGATGCGCTGGGAGAAGCGCTACAACACCCAGTCGCGCCTGGTGCAGGACGAGCAGGGCGAGCTGGCCACCGACGTCGAGGAGGCGGTGCAGGGCATCCGGGTGGTCCGGTCGCTGGGGCGCAGCGGGCTGGTCTTCGGGCGCTACGACCGCAAGGCGGTCCGGCTGCGCGACCTGCAGCTGGGCAAGGTCCGCACGCTCGCCCTGATCTGGTGCCTGTTCGAGTTCCACCCCCAGGTGACGCTCGCGCTGATCCTGGTCGGCGGCGCCCTGGCGGTGAGCAGCGGTGCGATGACCGCCGGCGCGCTGATCGGCTTCGTCGCCCTGTTCACCGTGCTGCTGTGGCCGATCCTCTCCCTCGGCTTCCTGCTGGCCCAGGCCCAGGAGACGGCCAGCGCCTGCGACCGCATCGGCGAGCTGCTCGACGCGCCGCTCACGGTCACCGACCGCCCCGGGGTGCGCCCCCAGCCGGTGGGCACGCCGGCCCGGCTGCGCTTCGAGCACGTCTCCTTCCGCTTCCCCGGCAGCGACGACCCGGTGCTGCGCGACGTCGACCTCGACGTCGCCCCCGGGGAGACGGTCGCGCTGGTGGGCGCCACCGGGTCGGGCAAGACGACGGCGACCGCGCTCGTCGCCCGGCTGTACGACGTCACCGGCGGCCGGGTGACCCTCGACGGCCACGACGTCCGCGACCTGCCGCTGGACCAGCTGCGCAGCGTGGTGGCGACCGCGTTCGAGGAGGCGACGCTCTTCTCGATGAGCGTGCGGGAGAACGTCACGCTCGGCCGGCCCGGCGCCGGGGACGCCGCGGTCGAGGAGGCGCTGCGGGTCGCGCAGGCCGGGTTCGTGCACGACCTGCCGTGGGGGCTGGACACCCGGATCGGCGAGCAGGGCCTGTCGCTGTCCGGCGGGCAGCGCCAGCGGCTGGCGCTGGCTCGCGCGGTGCTCGGCCGGCCGCCGGTGCTGGTGCTCGACGACCCGCTGTCCGCGCTCGACGTGCACACCGAGGCGCTGGTCGAGCGGGCGCTGCGCGAGGTGCTCGCCGAGACGACGGCGCTGGTGGTCGCCCACCGGGCCTCCACCGTGCTGCTGGCCGACCGGGTGGCGCTGCTGCAGGACGGGCGGATCACCGCGGTGGGCCGGCACGGCGAGCTGCTGGCCACGGTGCCGGCCTACCGCGACCTGCTCTCCTCGGCGCCGGAGCTGGCCGGGGCCGGCGAGGGAGGTGCGCGGTGACCACCCCGGGCACGGGCGCGGCCGCCGCGACCTCCCCCGGCGGGGCGCCGGCCGACGCGCACGCCGACTGGCGCGGCGTCGCCGCCGAGGACGCCGGCGAGCTGAGCAGCACGGCCAGCACCTTCCTGCGCGGCCGTTCCCGGCGGCTGCTGGGTGAGCTGCTGCGGCCGCACCGGCGGGCGCTGTGGGCACTGCTGGTGGTCATCGTGGCGCAGAACCTCGCCTGGCTGGCCGGGCCGCTGCTCATCGGCATCGGCATCGACGTCGCGGTACCGGCGCTGCAGGACGGGGATCCCTGGCCGCTGGTCTGGACCACCGCCGCGATGGTCGGCGCGGCCGGCGCCGACGCCGGGCTGCGCTACCTGTTCCTCACCGGTTCCGGCCGGGTCGGCCAGGAGGTGCTGCTCACCCTGCGCCGTCGGGTGTTCACCCACGTACAGCAGCTGCCGCTGTCGTTCCACGAGCGCTACACCTCGGGCAAGACGATCAGCCGGCTGACCAGCGACGTGGAGGCGCTGGCGGAGCTGCTCGACGAGGGCCTGGACGGGCTGCTCACCGCGCTGTTCAGCATCGTCGGCATCGGCGTCGTCCTGCTGGTGCTCGACCTGCCCCTCGGGCTGGTCGCGCTGCTCGGCTTCCCCGCGCTGTTCCTCATCGGCCGCTGGTTCCAGCGCAACTCGACCATCGCCTACCGGCGCACACGGGAGACCGTCGCCGCGCTGATCGTGCAGTTCACCGAGACCTTCGGTGGCATCCGCGCGGTCCAGGCGTTCCGCCGCGAGCCCCGCAACGACGAGCTGCACTCCGAGCTGAACGAGGCCAACCGGCGGGCCCACCACCACGCCTTCTGGCTGATCGCCGTCTTCGTCCCGGCGGTCACCACGGTGGCCAACCTGGTCACCGTCGCCGTGCTCGGTTTCGGCGCGCTCCGGGTGATGGACGGCGACCTCGCGGTCGGCGTGCTGCTGTCCTTCCTGCTCTACCTGCGCCGGTTCTTCGACCCGCTGCAGGACATCGCGATGTTCTACAACAGCTACCAGTCGGCCAGCGCCGCGCTGGAGAAGCTCTCCGGGGTGCTGGAGGAGCGCTCCACGGTGCCCGATCCGGCCGACCCCACCCCGCTGCCGCACCCCGCCGGCGAGCTGGTGTTCGACGGGGTCCGCTTCGGCTACGGCGCGGCCACGGTGCTCCCGGAGCTGGACCTGACCATCCCGGCCGGGCAGACGGTGGCCCTGGTCGGCGCCACCGGCGCGGGGAAGTCGACGCTGGCCCGGCTGGCCGCCCGGTTCTACGACCCGCTGGCCGGGCAGGTGCGGCTGGACGGGGTGCCGCTGGACCGGCTGTCCGACGCCGACCTGCGCCGTGCGGTGGTCATGGTGACCCAGGAGAGCTTCCTGTTCTCCGGCTCGATCGCCGACAACATCGCGTTCGGCCGCCCCGACGCCACCCGCGCCGAGGTCGAGGAGGCCGCCCGGGCCATCGGCGCCGACTCCTTCATCCGGTCGCTGCCGGAGGGGTACGACACCGACGTGCGCAAGCGCGGCGGCCGGCTGTCGGCCGGGCAGCGGCAGCTGGTCAGCTTCGCCCGCGCCTTCCTCGCCGACCCGGCGGTGCTGGTGCTCGACGAGGCCACCAGCTCCCTCGACGTGCCCAGCGAGCGGCTGGTGCAGCGCGCTCTGCAGACGCTGCTGGCCGACCGGACCGCGCTGATCATCGCCCACCGGCTGTCCACCGTGGAGATCGCCGACCGGGTGCTGGTGATGGAGGCCGGCCGGGTGGTCGAGGACGGCAGGCCGGCCGAGCTGATCGGCGGCACCGGCCGGTTCGCCGGGCTGCACCGCGCCTGGGCCGACAGCCTCGCCTGAGGAACACGCGTGTCCGGCGAAGATCGTTCGGGTACTGAACGGTTCGTCGTCCGCGGTGGACGCACGGGTGGCCGGATCCTCCGGTCGCCGCCGCCACTGGACCGACCGGAACGGAGGAAGACGTGTCAGCTTCGGTCTCGATGCCCCTCGGCGGTGTGCAGGTGGGGTCCTACGACGACTACCAGCAGGCCCAGCGTGCGGTGGACCACCTCTCCGACCAGAAGTTCCCGGTGGAGAACGTGACGATCATCGGCAGCGACCTGCGACTGGTGGAGAAGGTGACCGGCCGGCTCACCTGGGGGCGGGCGATCGGCGCGGGCGCGGCCAGCGGTGCCTGGTTCGGTCTGTTCGTCGGCCTGCTGCTGGGCATCTTCGCGCCCGACGGCAGCAGCTGGATCGGCTCGGTGCTCACCGGCCTGCTGATCGGTCTGGTGTTCGGCGCGGTGTTCGCCGCGGTGGGCTACGCGGCCACCGGCGGCCGGCGCGACTTCACCAGCACCAGCCAGACGGTCGCCGCCCGCTACGACGTGATGTGCCACCCGCAGTTCGCCGAGGAGGCCCGCGCCGAGCTGGCGCGGCTGTCCCTGCGCGGCTGAGGGAGGACCCCCTGCCCCCACCGCCGCACGCTCGCGGCAGGACCCGGCAGGGGGCCCACCTCGGCGGTGGCTCAGCTCCCGCCCAGGCCGATGCCGCCGCGCTGGCCCTGGGCGTCGGCACCGCGGTGGGCGTCGACGTTCCCGCGGACTGCGCTGCGGCCCACGCGGCCGGAGATGTCGCCGTTCACCTGGGCGCCGCGGGCCCGGGCGCGCCGGTCCATCCACCACGCGCCACCCAGCAGCACGACGAGCACCAGCCCGGCGACCACCCAGAACGTCATGGCGGAACGGTAGGGGCCCGGAACGCCGAGCGCCAGTGCCCCAGCCGACGGATCAGCGCAGCGTGGCGAAGGCGATCGCCGCTGCGGCGGCCACGCCCAGGGAGTCCACGCCGCTGCGCATCGGGATCCGGGCGCGCACCTGCGCCGCCGCCTGGGCCTCCGCGGTGAGGCCGGGCCCCTCCGCGCCGAGCAGCACCGCGGTGCGCGGGTGCGCGACCGGGTCGACCTCGGCCAGGTCCACCGCATCCGGCGCGGGCGTGAGCGCGACGGTGCGGTAGCCCGCCGCGTGCAGCTGCTCGAGACCGGCCGGCCAGTCCGGCAGCACCGCGAACGGCAGCGACAGCACGTGCCCCATCGAGACCCGCACCGCCCGCCGGTACAGGGGATCGGCGCAGCGCGGGTCGAGCAGCAGTCCGTCGACGCCCAGCGCCACCGCCGAGCGGGCGATCGAGCCGAGGTTCTCGTGGTCGTTGAGCGCCTCGAGCACCGCCAGCCGCCGGGGCGCCGCGGGATCCGGGCCGGCGAGCAGCTCCGGCAGCGGCGTCGGTGGGCGGCGGTCCGCGGAGGCCAGCACGCCGCGGGTGAGCCGGAACCCGATGACGTCGGAGAGCACCCACTTGTCCGCCTCGTACGCCGCGACGTCGTCCGGGAGGCCCAGCGCGGCCACCCGACCGGGCACCCCGAACACCGCGCGCACCCGGTACGGCGAGGCGAGCAGCCGCTCCACGGCCGGGACGCCCTCCACGATCACCGGCCCGGTGCCCCGCTCCGTGCCGGGGCGGCGGTCCCCGGCGACGAGGTCCCGGAAGTCGGCGACCCGCTCGTCGGCCGGGTCGGTGATCAGCACGGGTTCGACGGGCACGCGCCGATCATCCCCGCCGCCGTCCGCCCGGGATCAGGTGACCTGATCGTGCGTGCTCCTGGCTCACGCTGGGAGGTGAGTCAGGAGCAGGCACGGTGAGCTGAGCTGATCCCGGAGCGGCCACAGCGGGCGGGACGGCGCCCCGCCCCGCAGGATCGCCTCGTGGACTCCCTGAGCACCGTGGTCGTCGGCGCGGGCATCTCCGGCATCGCCTGCGCCCGGGCCCTCGCGGCAGCCGGCCGGCCGGTGCGGGTGCTCGACCGGGGGCGCCGGCCGGGCGGGCGGATGGGTGGCCGCACCCTGCACGGGCGCCCCGTCGACCTGGGCGCCTCGTACCTCACCGCGGGCGACGACTCCCCGCTCCGCCCCGTCGTCGACGACTGGGTGCGCCGCGGGCTGGCCCACCCGTGGACCGACACCTTCGCCGTCGCCGGCCCGGACGGGATCGAGCGGACCACCACCGGGCCGGTGCGCTACGGCACCGCGGGCGGGCTGCGCAGCCTCGTCGTCGACCTGGCCGAGGGGCTGGACGTGGTCACCGAGCGCACGGTGACGGCGGTGACCGGTGGCAGCACACCCACGGTGGACGGCGACCCGGTGGCCGCGGCGGTGCTGGCGGTGCCCGACCCGCAGGCGGCCCGGCTGCTGCCCGCCGATGACCCGGTGCGTGCCCGGCTGGACACCGACGGCTGGCGCCCGGCGGTCGCCGTCGCCCTCGGCTGGCCCGACCGGCGCTGGCCGGCCGACCTGCACGGCGTCTTCGTGCACGACCACCCGGACCTGGAGTGGATCGCCGACGACGGCGCCCGGCGGGGCGACGGGGCCCCGGTGCTGGTCGCGCACACGACCGCCGAGCTCACCGCCCGGCACCTGGACGACCCGGCGGGCGTGGTCCCCGCGGTGGTCGCCGCGGTCCGGCACGTGCTCGCCGTGGCCGGCGCCCCGGACTGGGCGCACACCCACCGCTGGGCGATGGCGCGGCCGGAGTCACCGCGGGGGGAGCCGTTCCTGCTCGCCGAGGGCCTCGGGGTGTGCGGCGACGGCTGGTCCGCACCGCCGAAGGTGGAGAGCGCCTTCCGCTCCGGCACCGAGCTCGGCCGCGCACTGACCGCGCCCCGCTGACCGCGCGCGAGGCCCACCCGCCCGGGGGAGATCGCCGGCGACGGGCCTGCGGCAGCGCGCCGATCGGGCCGATGCTCCCCCGGTGTCGAGCCGCACCCCACCCGAGGCCGGGGGACATCCCGCCCGGTGGGGCGTCTTCCCGCGGCTCGCCGTGGGCATGGCACTGCTGGGCCTGGCTGTCGGCGCGGTGTTCCCGCTGTTCGCCGAGCTCCTGGGCGTACCGGCCCGGTACGCCACCGCCCCCTCCTTCCGCACCGCCTGCCTGGCCGCCGGGCTGGTGCTCGGCGGCGCCAACTGGTGGCTGGCGCGGGTGGTCATCGGCCGTCGGCTGCGGGTGTTCGCCGACCGGCTCACCGCCGTGGCCCGGACCGTCGGCGACCCGATGGCCGGGGACCACGTGAGCACCACCGCGCTGAGGCTGCCGGTCGAGTCGGCCGATGACCTGGGGGCCACGGCCACCGCCTTCAACGCCCTCCTCACCGCCCTGGACCGGGAACGCCGCTTCCGGTCGGTGGTGCACGCCACCAGCGACGTGCTGGCCCTGCTCGACCCGGCCGGCGAGATCGCCTTCGTCTCCGACTCGGTCACCGACGTCCTCGGCTGGTCGCGGGCGGACGTCCTCGGCCGCCGGGTGGACCACCTGCTGCACGACGAGGACGCCGACCTGTTCACCCCCGACGGCCACCCGGTCACCCGCGACCAGGACCGGTCGCAGGTCTTCGTCGTGCAGGCCCGGCACCGGAACGGCGGCTGGCGGCACCTGGAGGTCAGCTCCGCCGACCGCCGCGACGACCCGGTGATCGGCGGGGTGCTGCTGACCGCCCGCGACGTCACCGAGCGCCTCGAGCTGCAGCGCCGGCTGTCGTTCCAGGCCACCCACGACGACCTCACCGGCCTGCCGAACCGGGCCGCGGTGCTCGACCGGGCCGATGCGCTCCTCGCCGACCCCCGCGGCCGCGGCCGGCTGGCGGTGGTCTTCCTGGACCTCGACGGGTTCAAGGAGGTCAACGACACCCTCGGCCACGGGCACGGCGACCAGCTGCTGGCCCAGGTGGGGCCCCGGCTGCGGCCGCTCGTGCGCGACGGCGACCTGGTGGGCCGGCTCGGCGGCGACGAGTTCGCCGTCCTGATGCCGGGCGTCAGCGCCGCGGAGGCGGTCGCGGCCGCCACCCGGCTGCGGGCGGCGCTGCGGCTGCCGTTCCCGGTGGAGGGGCGTGCGCTCGACGTCGGCGCGAGCCTCGGCATCGCCGTCTCCGGGCCGGGCGCCGCCGACACGGAGACGCTGTTCCGCCAGGCCGACATCGCGATGTACCGCGCCAAGACCGGCCGCACGGGGGTCGCGCTCTTCACCCCTTGACCGCTCCCAGCGAACTCACCTAGCGTTGAGTTCATCAGCCGTTGAGTTCTGGGGGGCCGGCATGGAGGCCGCCGTCACCGTCACCGATCTCGTCGTCCACCGCGGGGGCCGCCGGGTGCTGCACGAGCTGGCCTTCGCCGCGCCCCCGGGACAGGTCACCGGCCTGCTGGGGCCCAGCGGCAGCGGGAAGACGACGCTGATGCGCGCCGTCGTCGGCGTGCAGCGGATCACCTCCGGGCGAGTCACCGTGCTCGGCGAGCCCGCCGGTTCCCGGGCGCTGCGCAGCCGGATCGGTTACGTCACCCAGGCCCCGAGCGTCTACCCGGACCTGACCGTGCGGGAGAACGTCCGCCACTTCGCGGCCCTCGCCGGCCGGAGCGCAGCCGACACGGACGCCGCGCTGGCCGACGTCGGCCTGCGGGGTGCCGCCGGGCAGCTGGCCGGCGACCTCTCCGGCGGGCAGCGCGGCCGCGTCTCGCTGGCCTGCGCCCTGGTGGCCCGGCCGGCCCTGCTGGTGCTCGACGAGCCCACCGTCGGCCTGGACCCGGTGCTCCGGGTCGATCTGTGGGAGCTGTTCGCCTCCCTCGCCGACGGCGGGACGACGCTGCTGGTGTCCAGCCACGTGATGGACGAGGCGGGCCGCTGCGACCGGTTGCTGCTGCTGCGCGACGGCCGGCTGCTCAGCGACTCCACGCCCGCGCAGCTGCGCGCCGACGCCGGCACCGACGACCTGGAGCAGGCGTTCCTGACCCTGATCCGGCAGACCGAGCAGGTGCCGGCGTGACCGCCCCGCTGCACCCGCCGCTGGCCGGGGCCACCGCCGTCCGGGTGCTGCGGCAGCTGCGCCACGACCACCGCACCGTGGGGATGCTGCTGGTGCTGCCCAGCGCGCTGCTGGGCCTGCTGTACCTGGTCTACGCCGACGTGCCCGCCGTCCCCGGGCAGCCGGACACGTTCGACCGGGTGGGGCTGACCATGCTCGGCGTGCTGCCGTTCGTGGTGATGTTCCTGGTCACCAGCATCGCCATGCTGCGGGAGCGGACCACCGGCACGCTCGAGCGGCTGCTCACCACCCCGCTGTCCCGCGGTGACCTGCTGCTGGGCTACGGGGCCGCTTTCGGGCTGGCCGCGGCCGCACAGGCGGTGGTCACGGTGACCGTCGCGACCACCCTGTACGACCTGGACGTCGCCGGCCCGGCCGCCCTGGTCGTGCTCATCGCCGTCGTCGACGCGGTGCTCGGCGTCGCCCTCGGGCTGCTGGCCAGCGCCTTCGCCCGCAGCGAGTTCCAGGCGGTGCAGTTCATGCCGGTGGTGGTGCTGCCGCAGTTCTTCCTGTGTGGCCTGCTCGTGCCGCGCGAGGAGCTGGCCGGCTGGCTGCAGGCGGTCAGCGACGCGCTGCCGCTCACCTACGCCGTCGACGCGCTGCGGGAGGTCGGTGGCTCCCCCACCCCGACGGGCACGATGTGGACCGACGTCGCCGTCGTGGCCGGCGCCGCGCTGCTGGCCCTGGGGCTGGCGGCGACCACCCTGCGGAGGAGGACCAGCTGAGCGACCCCGCGCCCCGGCCGGCACGCCGGCGCCCCTCCGGGCGCCGGCCCGGCAACCCCGGCACCCGGGAGGCGGTGCTCGCCGCTGCCCGCGACGCCTTCGCCGAGCGGGGGTTCGACGGCGCCTCGATCCGGCTCATCGCCACCGCCGCCGGGGTCGACCCGGCGCTGGTGCACCACTACTTCGGCAGCAAGGACAAGTTGTTCCTCGCCGCCGTCGAGGCACCGGCCGACCCCGCCGAGCTGCTGCCCGAGGTGCTGGCGGGCGGGACGGCGGAACTCGGGGCCAACGTCGTCCGGATGCTGCTGCGGGTGTGGGACGGCCCGGCCCGCGCCGGTGGGCTGGCCCTGGTCCGCTCCGCGGTGAGCAACGAGTGGACCGCCCGGCTGCTGCGCGAGTTCCTCACCGCGCAGGTGCTCCGCCGGGTGCTCGGCACGCTCGACCTGCCGCCGGCCGAGGCGGAGACCCGGGGCGCGCTGGCCGCCTCGCAGCTGGTCGGTGTGGTGATGACCCGCTACGTGCTGCGGCTCGAACCGCTGGCCTCCGCGCCGGCCGAGGAGCTGGTCGCCGCGATCGGGCCCACCGTCCAGCGTTACCTCACCGGGCCGGTCGAGCTGCCGGGGAACGGGCCGGGCACCCCCTAGGCTCCCGCCCTGATGAGCGACTCGGACGCGGCGGCGGTCTGCCGGGGAGTGGTCAAGACCTACCGGACGGCGACCGAGTCGGTCACCGCGCTGGACGGCGTCACCCTGGCGATCCCCCCTGCCCGGGTGACGGTGGTGGTCGGGCCCTCCGGGTCGGGCAAGTCCTCGCTGCTGCGGCTGCTGGCCTGCATCGACTCCCCCGACGACGGCGAGGTGCTCGTCGCCGGGCAGCGGGTCGACCGGCTGCGCCCACGCGCCCGGCGGCGCCTGCGGCAACGCCAGGTCGCCTACCTCTTCCAGCGCCCCGGGGACAACCTGCTGCCCTACCTCGACGCGCTCGCCCAGGTGCGCCTGGCCGCCCAGCTGCGCGGCGCGCGGGTGGCCGACGACGAGGCGCGGGCGCTGCTGGACCGGCTCGGGCTGGCCGGGCGGGCCGACCACCGTCCGGGGCAGCTCTCCGGTGGTGAGCAGCAGCGGCTGGCGGTCGCCTGCGGAGTGGTCGGGGGTCCGGCGCTGGTGGTCGCCGACGAGCCCACCGCCGAGCTGGACACCGCCGCGGCCGAGCGGGTGCTCGCCGCGATGACCGAGCTCGCCGCCGGCGGGGTGGGGTTCGTCGTCTCCTCGCACGACCCCCGGGTGATGGCGATCGCCGACGGGTTCATCCGGCTCGACCACGGCCGGCTGGTCGCACGGTGACCGGTGACGAGGTGAGCACCGGCGGGTTCACCGGCACCGGGCTGGTCAAGCGCTACCGGCGGGGCACGGAGACGGTCGCGGCGCTCGCCGGGGTCGACCTGACGGTGGCCGCGGGTGAGTTCGTCGCGCTGGTCGGGCCCTCGGGGTCGGGCAAGTCGACGCTGCTGGCGCTGCTGTGCGGCTGGGAGACCGCGGACGCCGGGCAGCTGGCCTGCACCGGGGAGCTGGCCGGCCGCCGTCCGGAGACGCTGGGCTGGCCGGAGCTCGCGCTGGTGCCACAGGCCCTCGGCCTCGTCGCCGACCTCAGCCTGGCCGACAACGTGCTGCTGCCCGCCCGGCTGCACGGCACGCTCGCCGACGAGCAGCCACGGGCCGCCGGGCTGCTGGCCGGCTTCGGGCTGGACCACCTGGCCGACCGCTACCCCCACCAGGCGTCCCTGGGTGAGCAGCAGCGGGCCGCCGTCGCCCGCGCGCTGCTGCTGCGCCCGGCGGTGCTGCTGGCCGACGAACCCACCGCGCACCAGGACCGCGGCCACGCCGACCGGCTGCTCGACGCCGTCCGGGCCGCCGCCGACGCCGGCGCCGCGGTGCTGGTCGCCACCCACGACGAGATCGCCTGGTCCCGCGCGGACCGGGTGCTGTCCATGCGCGACGGCAGGGTCACCGAGGGGCCGGTCACCGAGGGGGGCCACTCGTGACCCGGCCGCCGCTGTGGCGGCTGGCGCCCTGGACCCGGGCGCCGCTGCTGGGCCTGCGCTCCCCCGCCGCCGTGGTCGCCGTGCTGGTGACCACCGCGATCCTGGCCTGCGCGGTCGCCTCCGCCCCGCTGTTCCTCTCCTCCGCCCGCTCCGCCGCCCTGCAGCAGCAGCTGGCGCCGCAGTGCGCCGAGGCCGGCTGGGTCCAGGCCGGGGTCACGACCAGGCAGTTCGACCAGAACGGCGTCCCCCGCGGTGGAACGGCGTCCGCCGCGGTCGACGACGCCCTCGCGGCCGCCTGGGCCGCGCAGGGCCGAACCAGCCGCCCGGTGCTGGCGACGTCGGAGATGGTCGGGCAGAACCGCGGTCCCGGTGCCGCCTCTGTCACCGACGCCGCGGGCCGGGACGTCGCGATCCCGGTCAGCCTCTTCCACCGGCCGGACGCCCTGCAGCACGTCGAGGTGGTCGGCGAGCAGCCGGGCGCCGGGCTGTGGCTGCCGGTGGGGTACGCCGACGGCGCGGGCATCACGCTGGGCGACCGGATCGCCGTCGCCGGCACCCCCGTGACGGTGACCGGGCTCTACACCGACCTGTTCGCGGTCGACCCAGGCCCCTACTGGTGCGACTACCGGCTGCTCTACGCCAACGACACCAGCTCCGACGTCCCCCCACCGGCCTTCGCGCTGGCCACCGACCCGGCGACCTTCCACGAGGTGGCGGCCGGGTTCACCGGCGTCCAGCAGCTGGCCCAGGTGCCGGTCGAGGCCGGCGAGCTGTCGATCTCCGACGCCCGCGCGCTGCTGGCGGCGCAGGACCGTGCGCAGGACGACACCTGGGAGCTGCTCGGCGTCCCCGCCGCCGAGCTGGACGTCAGCTGGGTCAACCCGCGGTTGGTCGAGGCGGTCCAGCGGGCCGAGCTCATCGAGTCCGGACTCCGCGGCCCGGTGGTGCCGGTCGCGGTGGCGGGCGCCCTGCTGGCACTGGTCCTGGTGGCCGCGGCGGGCAGCTTCTGGGCCGACCGCCGGGTCACCGAGGTGCGCCTGCTCGCCGCCCGCGGCGTCGGGCCGGTGCCGCTGGCCGGCAAGGCAGCGCTGGAGCTCGGCCTGCCGGCGCTGGCCGGGGCGGCGCTGGGGTGGGCGGCGTCCCGGCTGCTGATCGGCGGAGTCGGCCCCGCCGACGACCTGGACTCCTCCGCCACCACCGCCGCCCTCGCGGCCGGGGCGGCGGCCTTCGTCGTCGGCCTGGGCGCGGCGGCCGCCGTCGCCGGGCTCCGGGCGCGGGGCGCCGCCGAGCGCCCGCTGGGCGCCGCACCCCGCTGGCCGGCGACGGTGCCGTGGGAGCTGGCGCTGCTGGTCGCCGCCGCATGGTGCTGGCTGCTGCTGGAGAGCCGGGACGCCGTGGTCACCGACGCCGGCGTCGCCCAGGTGAACGGGCTGCTGGTCGCCTTCCCGCTGCTGGCGGTCGCCGGTGCCGCGGCACTCCTGGCCCGGCTGGTCACCGCACTGCTGCCCCGGCTGCGCCGCTGGGCCGGCCGCCGCTCCCCCGCGGTGTTCCTCGCGGTCAACCGGCTCACCGCCGCCCGGCTGGCCACCGCCACGCTGCTGGCCGCGGTGACCCTGCCGGTCGCCGTGCTGGGCTACACCGCGACGCTGACCGCCAGCTCGCAGGCCACCCTGGACGCGAAGGTCGGGGTGCAGGTCGGTGCCGAGCGCGCGCTCACGTCGGTGTCCCGGCTCGATGCCGTCCCCGGGGTGGAGCAGATCGGCACGTTCGTCGTCCGGTACGACGGCGACGTCGTCGGTGCCGAGGGTGTCCGCACCGACGTCCAGGTGCTCGCCGTCGACCCCGGCACCTTCGCCGGGACGGCGTTCTGGGACGACTCCTTCGCCGACGACCCACTCCCCGAACTGATGGCCGCGCTGCAGGGCCCGGCGGTCGACGGCCGGGTGCCGGTCGTGGCCCAGGGGGTGCCGCTGGGCGACCCGCAGCTGCGGCTGGGCACCGCGCCGCTGGCCGCCGAGGTGGTCGCACAGGCCCGGGTGCTCCCCGGCCGGCGCACCGTCGACCCGGTGGTCCTGGTCGCCGCCGACCGGGTGCCGACCATCGAGCGCAGCGCCGGCTCCGCGCGGCAGTCGGAGATCTGGACCAACGGGCGGCTCGCTCCCGCCGTCGACGCCCTGGTCGACGCAGGCGGCCTGCCGGGGCGGGAGATCACCCCGGCGGCCGTGCTGAACACCGCCAACTTCCTCGGCATCACCTGGACCTTCGGCTACCTGTCCGCGCTGGCCGTCTTCGTGGGGGTCATCGCCGTCGGCGGGCTGCTGCTGTACCTGGAGGCCCGGTCACGCACCCGGGTCGCCGGGTACGTGATGGCCCGCCGGCTGGGGCTGACCCGGAGGGCGCACCTGCGCTCGCTGCTGGCGGAGCTGATCGGGGTGGCGGCCGCCGGCGTGCTGCTCGGCGGTCTGCTGGCCGCCGGTGCCGTCGCCCTGGTCCACCGCCGGCTGGACGTCGACCTCCTCCGCCCCCCGACGCCGCTGCTGGACGTGCGGTGGCCGGCGCTGGGGCTCAGCGCGGGGGTCGTCGTCGTGGTGGCCGGGCTGGCTGCGCTGTACGCCCAGCGCGCCGCCGACCGCGCCGACCCGGCGACCGTGCTCCGCCAGGAGGCCTGAGGAAGGACCCTCCCGCCCCCCGGGCCTCGCGCGCTCGGCGTGGGCTCCTGCGAGGAGGCCGTTCCCTCCGCTACCGGGGGGCGCGGGCGAGCTGGCGGCTCTGCGCGACCAGCCGGCCGGTGGAGTCCCAGATCCGGTAGTCCTCGTCCAGCCAGCCACCGGCGATCTCCCCGGCGCGGGCCTCCACCAGGCACCAGCCCGGCGCCGGCAGCGCACGCAGGAGCACCTGCAGCTGGACCGTCGGCGCCCAGCCGAACCGGCCCAGCGCCCAGCTGGTCGGCGGCAGCGCGTCGGCGAAGGCGACCAGCGCCAGCGGGTCGGGTTCCCGGTCGTCGGTGAAGCGCAGCCACGCCCGCAGCACCGGCTCCTCCCCCGGCTGCCCCAGCGCCCAGCCGGCGCACGCCGGGTCCAGCCGGACGTCGATCCGCCGCACCAGCCCCGGCACCTGGATCTCCGGCGGTGCCAGGTGCGCGTGCTCGGCGATCGACAGGCACTGCTCGACCGGGGCTACCACCGGGCGGGGCGTCACCACCTGCGGCGGCTCGTCGCCCAGGGTCGCCGTCGTCGCCTGCACGGTGATCGCCGGGCCGGCGTCGTCGGCGAGCACCACCTGGCTGTGCGCCACGGTGCGGCCGGCCGGGCCGGGGACGACGGTCAGCGACGCCCGGCCGGCCGCGGGGGCGCGCAGGTAGCTGGCCGAGAGCGCCACCGGGTGCGGGTGCGGCGACTCGAGCACCGCGGCGCGGGCGGCGACCGAGAGCAGGTAGCCGCCGTTGAGGATCCCGCCGCCGACGTCCCAGCCGGGGTCGAGATCGGCGGTCAGGCCGCCCCCCTCGGTGCCGGTGACGGCCGTGGCGGCGTCGAAGACGGTGGTGGGCTGGGGGCTGGGCTGGTCGGTCAGCGGCACGCGGGACAGCGTGCCAGGAGCGCGCCCGGTCAGGTCACGTGGTCCCGGGCCACCGGCCAGGCGGTCACGCGCTCGTAGCGTGGCGACGGGCCGAGGTGGCTGCGCCACAGCACCACCTCGGTGACCGGCCAGACCGGACCCCGGTGTCCGCGCAGCCGCTCGGGCAGGTCGCCGTCGGCGGGCTGCCCGGGACGCCAGCGGCCCACGGTCAGGTGCGGCCGGAACGGCCGGTCCTCCACGGCCAGGCCGGCGCCGCGGGCGGCGTCGGCCAGCCGGTCGGCCAGCGCGGTCAGCGGGGTGACGCCGCCGGTGACCCCGACCCAGCAGACGGTGGGACGGCGCCGGGACCCGAACCGGCCGCCCTCCGCGAGTGCGAGCGACATCGGCGGGGCCGCGGCGACGGCGGGCCCGACCCCGTCGAGCAGGAGCGGGAGCCGTCCGGCGGGCACCTGCCCGAGGAACAGCAGGGTGAGGTGCCACCGCTCCGGCGGCGTCCAGCGCGGCGCACCCGGCGCCTCGCGCACCGGCCGCAGGGCGTCGTCCAGCTCGGCGACGGCCTCCGGTGGTGGGTCGACGGCGAGGAACAGCCGGCCCGCAGTGGCCGGGCTGGTCAGCGGTCCACCACCAGCCCGGCGGCCTCCAGTGCCCCGATGAGCCGGATCCGCTCCAGCTCCCGGTACTCGGGGGGCACCTCGGCCAGCCGGTGGTCGACCTGCAGCAACCACGCGGCCTCGACGAGCACGTCGTCGTAGGCGGCCAGCAGCCCGCGGCGGCGGGCCATCGGCATCCCCCCGGGCACCATCGCCAGCTCGCGGGTCAGCCGCCGGACGTCGGCCGCGACGGCCTCCAGCGGCCGGCGGGCGGGCATGCCCGGATCGGTGGCGGGACCGGCCCGCCGACGGGCCGAGGAGCCGGCCGGGTGGGTGGCGGGGCGCCGCGCGGGCGGGCGGGGCGGGGCGTTCCGGCGGGCGAGCTCGCGGGCCTGCGCCCGGCGGCGGGCCGCGCGGCGGTGCTGCAGCTCCCCGGTCGCCCAGCGGACGAGGAACAGGATCACCAGCACGGCGACGGCGAGGAGCACGGTGAGCACGCCGAGGCGCATCAACGACGTCCCGACGTCTGCAGAGCCCGACCCTCCCGACGGCACGACGAAACGGTACGACGGTGTCGCCAAGACCACAACGTGACGACGTCAGCGCAGCCGGTGAGCTGATCGACCATGCGGTCCTCAGCGGCCCGGATCCCGCGCCACCTGCTCACCGGGCACCTCCCCGTCCGCCGCCTCGGCCAGCGCGGCGGCCGGGGCGGGCAACGGTCGCCGGGCGGCGACGTGCAGCTGCGCGCGCGGCGGGCGGACGTGCAGCTCCAGCCGCACCCGCCGTCCGCGCGCGAGCAGCGCACCGGCGACGACGGCGGCCGTTCCGCAGGCCAGCCCGCCGGCGATGAACCCCCAGCGGGCGCCCAGGTGCTCGGACACCCAGCCGATCACCGGTGCGCCCATCGGGGTGCCGCCCATGAAGCAGGTGAAGTACAGCGCCAGCACCCGGCCCCGCATCTCCGGAGCGACGCCGAGCTGCACGAAGCTGTTGCACGCCACGCTGAACACCAGCGCGGAGGCGCCCGTCGGCACCAGCAGCACGGCGAAGGAGGTCTCGTTCGGCATCAGCCCGGCCACGACGAGGAGCACGCCGAAGGCGCCGGAGGAGACGACCAGGAACCGCTGCAGCGGCCGGGTGCTCCGCCGGGTGGACAGCAGCGCCCCGGACAGCGAGCCGACGGCGTAGCAGGTGGAGAGGAACCCGAAGGCGGCCGCCCCGAGCCCGTACTCCTCGCGGGCCATCAGCGCGATGGTGATCTGGGTGTTGAAGCCGAAGGTGCCGGCCACGAAGGCGAGCGCCATGGCCAGCACCAGGTCGGGATGGCGTCGGGTGTAACCCAGCGCCTCGCGCAGCTGCCCGCGGGACCGGGGCGCCGGCCGGCTGCGGTGGAGCTCACTGCCCCGCATGGCCAGCAGCGCGGTGATGGTCACCCCGAAGCTCGCGGCGTTGACCAGGAACGCCGGTCCGGTGTCCCCGCCGGAGACGCCGATCAGCGAGCCGGCCACCGCCGGTCCGACCAGCCGCGCCCCGTTGAAGACGGTGGAGTTGAGGCTGACCGCGTTGGCCAACCGGTCGGGTCCGACCATCTCCGAGACGAACGACTGGCGCACCGGCATGTCCAGCGAGGACGCGACGCCGAGGGCGGCGGCGAGGAGGTAGACGTGCCAGAGCACGATCGCGTCGCTGACCACCAGGAGTCCGAGCCCGAGGGCCAGCGCGCCCATGACCGCCTGCGTGATCGTCAGGACCCGGCGCTTGTCGTAACGGTCGGCCAGCACCCCGCCGTAGAAGCTGAACAGCAGGGTGGGGGCGAACTGCAGAGCGGTGGTGATGCCGAGCGCGATGCCGCTGCCCCCGGACAGCTGCAGGACCAGCCAGTCCTGACCGATCCGCTGCATCCAGGTGCCGGTGAGGCTGACCAGGTTCGCCGAGGCGTACAGCCGGAAGTTGCGGACCCGCAGGGCCGCGAACATCCCCGCCCGTCCCGGAGCGGCTGCCTCAGGCGTGGAGGTCACCCACTGGCGAGCTTGTCCATGATCGCCGCCGCCTCGCGCAGCGTGGCGCGCTCCTCGGCCGTCAGCTCCTGGAGCTGCCCGGTCAGCCACGCCTCGCGGGCCCGCACCTCGTCGGCGAGCAGCTCCTCGGCGGCCGGCGTGAGGTCGATGACCACCTGCCGCCCGTCGGTGGGGTGCGGGGTGCGGGTGACCAGGCCCTTGCCCTCCAGGGCGACGACCACCCGGGTCATCGACGGCGGCTGCACCCGCTCGTGCGCCGCCAGCTCGCCCGGGCTCATCGCGCCGTGCCGCTTCAGCGTCGACAGCGCGGCCAGGTGGGTGAGGGTCACCGAGGTGTCGACCCGCTGGTTGCGCAGCCGGCGGGAGAACCGCATCACGGCCAGCCGCAGGTCGTGGGCGAGCGCTGCGGTGTCCAGCGTCGTCCGAGCCACGTCGCCAGCCTAACCGAGGTGAGAAGCGTGCCTAACGATCGGGGACGTGCTGGAACGCCCCCGTCCCGGGGCGGGCCCCGGGACGGGGGCCTTCTTCACAGCAGCTGCTGGATCGGCTCGAGCGCGAAGTAGACGACGAAGACGGCCGCCACGATCCACATCAGCGGGTGCACCTCACGCCGCCGGCCGGTGACCACCCGCAGCAGCACGTAGCTGACCACGCCGGCGCCGATGCCGATGGTGATCGAGTAGGTGAACGGCATCAGTGCGATCGTCAGGAACGCCGGGATGACCAGCGACATGTCGTCCCAGGTCAGGTCGCGGATCTGGCTGATCAGCATCGCGCCGACGATGACCAGCACCGGGGCGGCGGCCTCCGACGGCACGACCTGCACCAGCGGGGTGAAGAAGGCCGCGACCAGGAACACCAGGCCGGTGACCACGCTGGCCAGCCCGGTGCGCGCGCCGTCGCCGACGCCCGCGGCGCTCTCGATGTAGGTGGTGTTGCTGGACACGCTGGAGGCGCCACCGGCGGCCGCGGCGAGCGAGTCGACCAGCAGCACCGGCTGCGAGCGCGGCAGGTTGCGGTCCTCGTCGAGCAGGTCGCCCTCGGCGCCGACGGCGGTGACCGTGCCGACGGTGTCGAAGAAGTCGGCGATCATGATCGAGAAGACGATGAGCAGGGCGGCGACGACGCCGATCCGGTCGAAGCCGCCGAAGAGCGAGAACTGGCCGACGAGTGACAGGTCGGGCAGGTCGAACCACGAGTCCGGCCAGCTCGGCACCTGCAGCGCCCAGCCCCGCGGGTTGCTCGCGCCGTCGGCGCCGGTGCGCGGCCCGACCTCGGCGATCGCCTCCACGACCACCGCGAACAGGGTGGTGACGACGATGCCGATCAGCAGGGCGCCGCGGGTCCGGCGCACCACCAGCACGCTGGTGACCAGCAGGCCGACGACGAAGGTCAGCATCGGCCAGCCGGCCAGCTGACCACCCACGCCGAAGCTGATCAGCGCGCCCGTGCCCGGCCGGATCACCCCGGCGTCGGAGAGGCCGACGATGGTGAGGAAGAAGCCGATGCCGACGGCGATGGAGACCTTCAGCTGGGTGGGGATCGCGTTGAACACCGCCCGCCGGAACCCGGTGAGCACCAGCACCGCGATCAGCAGGCCCTCCAGCACGACCAGGCCCATGACCTCCGGCCAGGTCAGCTGGGTGGCGGCGTAGACCGCGACGATCGCGTTGATCCCCAGCCCGGTGGCCAGCCCCAGCGGGTACTTGCCGAACACGCCCATCGCGATGGTCAACACCCCGGCGACGACGGCGGTGGTCGCGGCCACCGCGGCGAACGGCAGCGAGTTCCCGTTCACGTCGACGCCGGACAGGATGATCGGGTTCAGCACCACGATGTAGGCCATCGTGAAGAAGGTGGTCAGCCCGCCGCGGACCTCCCTGCCCACCGTGGACCGCCGGGCGCTGATCTCGAAGTAGCGGTCCAGGCCGTTGCGCGGCTTGACCCGCGGGCCCGGGCTGCGCCGGGGCGGGGTGCCCTCCGACGTGCCGAGGACCGCCTTGCCGTCGGCCGCGTCGGCCGCTTGCGGACCGGAGGCGGACGGGCGGGCGGGACGGGACCGATCGGGCATGGGAGACCCCCGGGGACGCGGGCCGGCGCGGCGCGGCAGGGCGACGGCGCACCTGGCGGACCGCCCGGTGCAGCTGGCAACGAGCGGCGACAGCGTGCCACACGACCGGCCGCCCGTGGGCAGAGGCGGCGCCATGACCAGGACCTCGGCCCCTACGCTCGGGGCGTGCCCGCACCCATCCGCCCGTCCCCGCCGCCGCTGAAGGTCGACACCGCCCGCGTCGTGCTGATCGGGACCGCGCTGTGGGCGGTGGCGCTGGTCGTGCTGCTCCTGCTCGGCGACCGGGTCGACCGGGTGTGGACCTGGACCTGCGTCGCCGCCATCGTCCTCGCCGGCCTCGGCCTCGCGCTCATGCGCTGGCAGGGACAGCGCTGGCGATGACATGGTCGCCCTACCGGGCGACACCGCGGCCAGGTGCTGTTCCCGGCCGCCGTCGAGCCGTTGCCAGCGCACCGGCCGGGGAGCCCCCGCCCCCGCGGCCGGGTCGCTGAGCACGCTCACGCGTGCGTCGTCCGTACTCGCGGTGGAGGCCGGAAGGCCGACCGATGTCAGATGACGTCGAAGTCGGCGGTGTCGTAGCGGGCGGTGGTGCTGACCTCCACCGGGTCACCGCTCGTGCGGTCCAGGGTCGCCTGGCTGTGCGCGCCGCAGCCGTAGTCGACGGTCACGACCCGCCCGTCGGCCGGGGCGTAGGCGTTGCTGCACGCGCCGAACGACAGCCGCATCGACCCGGCCAGCGGGATCCAGAAGCCACAGGTGCCGCACGGCCCCGGTGCGTGCCGGGCCATCGCCGAGCGGGGGCCGAAGTCGCCCTCCCGCCAGCGCTCGGCGGCCTTGCCCCGCCCGTGCGGGGAGAGCACGCGCTCGCGCCCGATCCCCAGCTCCTCGGCGACCACGCGGCCGGCCGGGTCGTCGGCGGCGTCGTCGTCGGCCAGGTAGGACGGCACCAGCCGGTCGTCGTCCTCCGTGGCGGGCAGCACGTCGCCCACCGACATGTCGCCGGGCCGCAGGCGCTCGTGCCAGGGCACCCAGGCCGGGGCGAGCAGCGCCGAGTCCCCGGGCAGCAGGACGACCTCGTCGACGGTCACCTCGTCGTCACCGGGGACGCGGGCGACGGTGACCGCCCAGTGCCAGCCGACGTAGCCGGGCAGCGTCGCGGCGAAGCTGTGGGTCAGCACGGCGCCGAGCACCTCCGCCGGCGGCTCCTCCCCGGTGGGCTCGGCGACGAGCGGTTCGGCGAGGACCCCGAGGTGGTCGCCGACCACGGTGGGGTCACCCGCGACCTCGACGGCGGCGGCCCGGGCCAGCTCGACCGCAGCGGCCAGCACCTCGTCCGGCCGGGGACCATGGGCAGCGGCGTACGCGGAGTCGGACACGCAGCCATTGTCCCGGATGACCGCCCCGGCGCACCCCACCGCACCTCCCCGGCGCCGTCCACGCCGGTCGCACAGGTGGCTGCGGCACGATGGAGCCGTGCCCGCCGCCTCCGGACCCCGCTCGTGGCGGAGCCGGCGTCGCTCGCGCGGCGAGCCCGAGCACGGGGTGGAGACCTCCCCGATGGGGATCCGCCGGCAGCAGACCAAGCCGATGCCGGTGGCCACCGCCCAGCCGCCTGCCGACGAGGCCCCGACGGTCACGGTCCGCCGCGCACCGGTCCCGCGACCGACCAGCCCCGTCCCGCCCCCGCCGGTCACACCACCCCCGCCGCCCGCCGCCCCGCGCCTTCCGTCCGGGGCGACCGCGGCGCCGCCGGGACCCGGGCCGGCGGCGCCGAAGGCGACCGTCACCCGGGTGGCCGCCGCGCGCAGCCGGGAGCTGACCGGCGCCGCGGTCCGCCGGGTGCGGGCCGCGAGCCGCGCCGACGGCGCCGGGCAGACCGGCCTGTCGCACCTGGTGTGGGTCAACGCCCTGCACGTGGCCGGAGACGCGATGATCATGGTCTCGCTCGCCGGCACCCTGTTCTTCTCCGCGACCACGACCGACGCCCAGCGGTGGAACGTGGCCCTGTACCTGCTGGTGACGATGGCGCCGTTCGCGCTGGTCGCGCCGGTGATCGGCCCCGCACTGGACCGGCTGCAGCACGGCCGCCGCTGGGCGCTGGCCGCGAGCCTGGGCGGCCGGGCGGCGCTGGCGGTGCTGATGGCCGCACACCACGACGACCTGGCGCTCTACCCGGCGGCGCTGGGCGTGCTGGTGCTGAGCAAGTCGTTCAACGTGCTGCGCGCGGCCGTCGTCCCGCGGGTGCTGCCGGAGGCGCTGTCGCTCACCTCCGCCAACGCCCGGCTGTCGGTGTTCGGCCTGGCCGCGGGTGGTGTGCTGGGTGCCCTCGGCGCGGGCATCGCGTCCCTGCTCGGCTTCGCCTGGGAGCTGGGCGCGACCGCCGCCGTCTTCGTCGTCGCCGCGGTGCTGGCGGTGCGGCTGCCGCCGCACGTGGACGTCGCCGTCGGCGAGCAGCCGGCCGACGTGCTGCGGACGACGCCGATCCGGCTGCCCGGTCGCGGCCGGCGGCCGGTGGTCCCGCACGTGGTCACCGCGCTGCGCGCCACCGCCGCGCTGCGCGGGCTGGCGGGGTTCCTGACGATCTTCTCGGCCTTCCTGGTGCAGGCCACCGTCGACGGCGGCTGGCAGGCGACCGCCGCGCTCGGCGCGATCGCCGCCGCCGCGGGCGCCGGCAGCTTCCTCGGCACCGCGGTGGGGTCCCGGCTGCGCACCGCCAGCCCGGACCGCGTGGTCCTGGTGGCCGCCGGCATCGCAGCGGCGATCACCGCGCTGGCCGCCGCGCTGTTCAGCCTGCCGATGGCCGTGCTGGTCGCCGGGGTGGCCGCGGTGACCAACGCGCTGGGCAAGGTGGCGCTGGACGCGATCATCCAGCGGGAGGTGCCCGACGCGCTGCGCGCCTCGGCGTTCGCCCGCTCGGAGACCTGGCTGCAGCTGGCCTGGGTGCTCGGCGGCGCGCTGGGCATCCTGCTGCCCACCACCGGGTGGCTGGGCTTCACCGTGGCCTCGGCGCTGCTGGTGCTGGCCGTCGGGTTGACCCTGTGGAGCCTGCGAACCCGCAGCGACGCAACCGGCGGCCGGGCCGCCGACGAGGAGGCACGGACGTGAGCACGGCGCGCGGCGCGACCGCGGTGGCACTGCTGGGTGGGCTGGCGGTGCTCGCCGGCTGCGGCGACCGGGCCACCGGCGAACCGGTGCCGACGGTGACCGTCGAGGTGGGTCCGCAGCAGGTGACGCTGGACCCCACCCAGTACTGCCGGGACGGCGGGGGCGAGCGGTACGAGGTCACCGCGCCGATCCTGGAGGTCTCCCCGGACACCACCGTCTCGCTGGAGGTGCCCGAGGTCGTCGCCGACGCGGGCTGGAGCGTCCAGGTCTTCGACGAGCGGCTGGAGGAGCAGCTCGGCGAGGTGGACGTCGACGCCGGCCGAGCCGTGTTCGACGGCATCAACACCTCCGACGTCGTCCCGCCGACGTACTACCTGGTGGTGGTGCAGCGCGCCGATCCCGACGCGTGCGAGGGGCTGTGGTCGGGCGCCTGGCCGGTCGGCTTCATCCGCGCCGGCGAGGGCACCGCGCCGACCACGACCGACGCACCTCCCGCCGGCTGACGATCAGGCGTCACCCGAGCGATGTCACGCGACCATCGCTCCGACCAATACGGTTGGTTTCCGACCACATCGGTTGGCGACCGACCACATTGGTCGATACTGGCTGCATGACGCTCCCACCCCGGCAGACGCGGCAGCAGGTCGACGAGCACATCGTCGACCGCGCCGCGGCGCTGTTCGCCCAGCGCGGCTTCGCCAACACATCGGTCCAGGCGATCGCCGACGCCGTCGGCTTCTCCAAGGCCGGCCTGCTGCACCACTTCCCCAGCAAGGAGGCGCTGTACGCCGCCGCCGAGTCGCTCACCCAGGCCCGGCTCGGGACGATCCTCGAGCGGGTCAGCCACCTGCCAGTGGGCCCCGAGCGGGACCGCCTGGGGCTGGAGGAGCTCGTCGACTGGGCCCTGGCCAACCCCGGCCAGGCCGCGCTCGGGCTGAGCTTCGTCGTCACCGACCTCACCGGCGGGGGCCCCTTCAACCGGCCCGCCGACGGTGCGGATGGCGTGCCGATCCTGCTGGTCTTCGGGGTCACCCCGTCCAGCGGTCAGGACGACCCGGACCGGGTGATCCGCGTGGTCAGCGCCCTGAGCGCCGTCCTCGTCGTCCCGCTGATCGCCCACTCCACCGGAGGCCCGGTGGCCGGCTGGAAGAAGCACGTCGTCGCCGCGTCGTTCGACGCGCTCGGTCACCCTCGCCGCGACGCCGGCACCCCGGCCGCGCCCGATCCAGAAGCGAGCTGATCCCCGTGGCACGTCTGCTGTCCCGGCTCGGTGTGGGTGCCCACCGGCACCGGATCGCCGTCGTCCTCGTCTGGCTGCTGCTCCTCTTCGGGGCCGGGGGCGCCGCGGCCACTCTGCAAGGGAGCACGACCAGCACGTTCTCCATCCCCGGCCAGGAGTCGACGGAGGCCCTCGAGCGGATCGAGCGCACGTTCGGCCAGGATCGGGAGGCCGCGACCGCCCAGGTCGTCGTCCAGGCGCCCGAGGGCCAGACGCTGACCGCTCCGGAGAACGCCGCAGCCCTGGCCGAGCTGCTCGACTCCCTCGGCCGGCTGGACGGCGTGGCGTCGGTGACCCACCCGCTGGCCACGCCGCCCGGCGCGCTCTCCGCCGACCAGCGCACCGCCTCCAGCACGGTCACCTACCGGGTCGGCCCGGACGAGCTCACCGGCCCCCAGCACGACGCGCTGATGGAGGCGTTGCGTGACGCCCGCGGCTCGGGGTTGACCGTGGAGGCCACTGGTGAGGCCACCCAGCCGGCCGAGGGGGAGAACCCCGGGGAGGCGATCGGTGTGCTGGTCGCACTGCTCGTGCTGGTCGTCACCTACGGCGCGCTGGCGGTCGCCGGGATGAACCTGCTCACCGCTCTGGTCGGGGTGGGCGTCGGCGTCCTGGGCATCCAGATCGCCACCGGCTTCCTGACCCTCACCTCCACCACCCCGGCCCTGGCCACGATGCTGGGCCTGGCCGTCGGCATCGACTACGCGCTGTTCATCGTCAGCCGCTTCCGGCACGAGCTGCGCCGCGGCCTCCCCGTCGGCCCGGCCGTCGCCACCGCCGTGGGCACCGCCGGCTCGGCGGTGGTCACCGCCGGGGTCAGCGTCGTGATCGCGCTCGTCGGCCTGTCCGTGTCCGGCATCCCCTTCATCACCCAGATGGGCCTCGCGGCGGCCGGCACCGTCGTCGTCGCCGTGCTGGTCGCCATCACGCTGGTGCCTGCGATGCTCGGGTTCCTGGGCCGCCGTGCGCTGCCCCGCAAGGAGCGGCGCGTCCAGGCCGACCTCGACGCCGACGGCGAGCCGAGGCCGCTGCGCCGGGAGCGCGGCTTCTTCCGCGGCTGGATCACCGGGGTGACCCGACGCCCGCTGCCCGCAGTCCTGCTGAGCGTGCTCGTCCTCGGCGCGTTGAGCCTCCCGCTGGTCTCCCTCCGGACGACGCTGGTGCCCGGGCCGGCCGAGGGCTCCACCCAGGCCAGGGCCGAGCAGCTGCTCACCGACGCCTTCGGTGCGGGCTCCACCGGGCCGCTCACCGTGCTCTTCGAGGGCGTCGGAGCCCCGGCGGCCGCGGCGGCCGCCGTCGACGGGATCTCCGGCCTGGCCGACGTCGCCGCGGTCACCCCGCCGGTGCCTGACGCCGACGGCACCGCCGCGCTGGTCACCGTCGTCCCGTCGTCCGGTCCGCGTTCGCCTGCGACCGAGGCGCTGGTGGACACCCTGCGCGATCAACTGGCCGACGGCGGCGCCGTGCAGGTCTCGGTCACGGGGCAGACCGCCGTCGGCGTGGACGTCGCCTCCACCGTGAACAGCGCGCTGCCGGTCTACCTGGTCCTCGTCGTCGGCCTGGCCTTCGTGCTGCTGGTGCTGGTCTTCCGGTCTCTCGTGGTGCCGCTCGTCGGCGTGCTCGGCTTCCTGCTCTCCGTCGGCGCCGCACTGGGCAGCACGGTCGCGGTCTTCCAGTGGGGCTGGCTGGCAGACCCGCTCGGGGTGCAGGTGACCGGACCACTGATCAGCCTGACCCCGATCCTGATGGTCGGCATCCTGTTCGGGCTGGCGATGGACTACCAGGTGTTCCTCGTGGCCCGGATGCACGAGGCGCACGCCCAGGGCCAGCCGGCCGTCACGGCGGTCCGCACCGGCTTCCGGCAGGCCGCACCGGTGGTGGTGGCCGCCGCGACGATCATGTTCTCGGTGTTCGCCGGGTTCCTGCCCAGTGACGACCCGACCTTGCAGAACGTGGCGTTCGCCCTGGCCAGCGGCATCCTGTTCGACGCCTTCGTGGTCCGCCTGGTGCTGGTCCCGGCTGTGCTGGCACTGCTGGACGAGCGCGCGTGGTGGCTCCCACGCCAGCTTCGGTGGCTACCCGAGCTGGACGTCGAGGGTCGGGCTCTCACCAGGCCGGCGAGCCCGGCTCCGGCCGACCGGGTCGGGGCGGGCACGCCCTGACCCTGGCCCGGCTCGTGCCCCGATCCGCTCCTGGCGCTCGCCGCGGCGCTCCCGCGGCGAGCGTCAGGCGTCGAGGTCGTCGGCGACGGCGCGCAGCACGGTGGCGACCTTGCGGGCCACCTGCTTGTCCGGGTACCGGCCGCGCCGCAGGGCGGAGGAGGTGCCGTCGAGCAACTTGATCAGGTCCTCGATGATCGGCACGAGGGTCTCCGGGTCCTTGCGGTGCCCGGCGACGGCGGAGGGCAGCGGGTCGAGCACCTGCACCTGCAGGGCCTGGTCGCCGCGGCGTCCCTGGACGATGCCGAACTCCACGCGCTGGCCGGGCTTCAGCTCGGTGGTGCCGGCGGGCAGCGCGTCCTTGTGCACGAACACGTCCGGCCCGCCGTCGTGGGCGAGGAAGCCGAAGCCCTTCTCCGCGTTGAACCACTTCACCTTGCCGCTGGGCACGTCGATCCCTCGGTCAGTCGTCGTCCGGTCGTACGACGCCCAGATTAGTCGCGGCGCGGCGGGTGGGCCGCCGCCTTTCCCGGGCCCGGCCGGGAACTCCCTCGGCCGAACCGGCCGGCGGCGGGCTCCAGCCGACGCCGAGCAGCGGCACCGTGGCGGTGCCGCTGCTGCAGGACGGACCCGATCAGCGGTTCTCGGGGAGCTGCACGCCGGCCCGGTTCGGCCGGTCCTGCGGGTGGGCGTAGCGCAGCCGCTCCGGGGGCAGCGGGAAGGAGTGGTCCTCACCGAACGGGGACAGGCCGCCGGCCATCTCGCTCACCAGCTCGGTCACCGGCGCCTCCCCCTCGGTGCGCTGACCCCAGGTGGGCTCGACCAGGTGGGCCTGCTTGTCGTTGCGCTTGGCCATGTCGCCTCCGTGTGCGGTGCAGCCGGTCCGGACGCCGGCGCGCTTCCCGCTCATCTTCCCGTGCCGACCGCCTGTGACACGCACCGCACTCCGTGGTGTCGCACCAGCGGGTGGGTCAGCGCTCGGTGACGCGGGCGCCGTAGACCGTGCCCGCGCCGTCGGCGGTGAGCACCCACTCGCGCGGGGACACCCGGGCCGTGGTCACCTCTGCGCCGTCCAGCCGCTGCACGGCGCGGGTGCGCCAGACCGCGGTGGACAGCAGCCGCAGGCGCAACGGCTCGTCGGTCAGGTCGTCGTAGCCGACCGGCTCGACGTGCAGGGTCGCCGGGCCGGCGACCCGCAGCACCCCGGTCTGCCAGCCGGTGCCGGCCAGTGCCCGGCTCCATCGCCGGGTGCGCACGAGTGCGCCCACCCCGACGACGACGCCGACGATCCCCCCGGCCACCAGGGTGACGACGACCAGCCCGGCGAGCGGCGGCCGCTCCCCGCCGTCCCGGGCGATCCGGACGACGGCCGCCCCGGCCACGCAGCCCAGGACGACGGCGAGCGCGCCGCCACCGAGCCAGCGCAGCGCCCCGGCGCGGTGGGCGGCCAGCGCCGCGCGGGTCTGCGGATCGTCCAGGGCGGCCACCCGGGCATGGTGGCAGGGCAGCGTCACAGCGCAGGCGCACGGCCCCGGGACGTAGCGTGGACCGGATGTCTCCGGACCAGCCGCCCGCCACGCTCGCCGCCTGGCTGCGCACCCGCACCGACGAGCAGCTGGGCGCCCTGCTGGCCGCCCGGCCCGACGTGGCGCGCCCCGCGCCGTCCGACGTCGTCGGCCTGGCCACCCGGCTCGCGGTGCCGGTCTCGGTCGACCGGGCGCTCGACGAGCTGGACGCCGCGACGCTGCAGGTGCTCGACGCGGTGCTGCTGTCCCCCACCGACGGCGTCCCGCGCACCGAGCTGCCCGGGCTGCTGCCCGACGTCCCGGCCGAGGTGGTCGACGCCGCGGTCGGGACGCTGACCACCCGGGCGTTGCTGTGGGGCGACGAGGAGCTGCACGCCCCCGAGCCGGTGCGCCGCGCGGTGCGCTACCCGGCGGGGCTGGGCCGGCGGGCGAGCGACCTGCGGGTGCCGCTGCCCCGTGACCTGCCGGCGGTCCTCGCCGAGCTGGACGACGACGAGCGCGCGGTCCTCGAGCGGCTGGCCGGCGACCGGCCGGTCGGCCACCTGCCCGACACCCCGGCCGGTGGGCCGCCCTCCCCCGCACGCCGACTGCTGCAGCAGGGCCTGCTCGCGCGCATCGATGCGGTGAACGTGGAGCTCCCCCGGGAGATCGGCCTGCTGCTGCGCGGCGACCGCCCGCTCGGCCCGCCCCGGCTGCGCCCGGAACCGCAGGTCAGCTCGCTGGACCCGGCGCGGGTGGACCAGCAGGCGGCCGGTGCGGCGCTCGAGGTGCTGGGCCGGGTCGCCGACCTGCTCACCGCCCTGGAGGAGGAGCCGGCCGGGCTGCTGCGCAGCGGCGGGCTGGGCGTCCGGGACCAGAAGCGGCTCGCCAAGGAGCTACGGATCGGCGAGGCCGACGTCGCCTTCCTGACCGAGCTCGCACACGTCGCCGGCCTGCTCGACGTCGGCGGGGCGCAGCGCGACGAGTGGCTGCCCACCCGGCTCTACGACGCCTGGCGCGAGCAGGACCTCCCCGACCGCTGGGCCGCGCTGGCCGAGGGCTGGCTGGCCAGCACCCGGCTGTTCTCCCTGGTCGGTCAGCGCGACGTGGCCGGCAAGGCGGTCAACGTGCTCTCCCCCGACGCCGTGCGGCAGACCGCGCCGGTGCTGCGCCGCTCGGCGCTGGCCGTGCTGGCCGAGTTCCCGCCCGGGCGCGGTCTGGTCGCCGACGAGCTGGTCGCGCTGCTGCGCTGGCGCACCCCGCGGCGGGCCGACCGGCTGGCCCCGGTGCCGGCGCTGCTGGCCGAGGCCGAGCGGCTGGGCATCGCCGTCCGCGGGGTGCTCAGCACGGGTGGGCGCGGCCTGCTCACCCGCGGGGCGGACGCCGCCGCCGACGGGATGCGCGGGCTGCTGCCCGAGCCGCTGGACCACGTGCTCGCCCAGCCGGACCTCTCGCTCATCGCCCCCGGCCCGCTGGTCGCCGAGCTGGCCGCGACCCTCGCCGTCGTCGCCGACGTGGAGTCCTCCGGCGGGGCGACGGTCTACCGGGTCAGCGACGGCAGCATCCGCCGCGCGCTGGACGCCGGCTGGTCGGCCACCGACCTGCACGACCTCTTCACCCGCGTCTCGCGCACCCCGGTGCCGCAGGCGCTGGACTTCCTCGTCGACGACGTCGCCCGGCAGCACGGCCGGCTGCGGGTCGGCGCCATCGAGTGCTACGTCCGCTCCGACGACCACGGCCTGGTGTCCCAGGTGCTCAGCGACCGGCGGACGGCGAACGCCGAGCTGCGCCGCCTCGCGCCCGGGGTGCTGGTCAGCGGGCTGCCGCCGGAGGAGGTGCTCACCGTGCTGCGCGCGGCGGGATACGCCCCGGCCGGGGAGAACGCGGGGGGCGCGGTGCTGACCCGGCCTCCCCAGCCGCCGCGCGCGGCCGGCCGGCGCCCCGGTGGGTCCGCGCCGGTCGCGCCGCGCCCGCTGTCCGCGGACGACGTCGCAGGGACGGTGCGCGAGATCCGGGCCGGGGACGCGGCGCTCGCCGCCCGCCGCACCGAGCCGGTGCGCCAGGTGCCGGGGGTGACGACTGCCAGCACGCTGGAGCTGCTGTCCCAGGCGGTGCGCGAGAAGGTGCCGGTGTGGCTGGGCTACGTCGACGCGCAGGGATCGGGCAGCCAGCGGATGGTCCAGCCGGTGTCGCTGGCGGGGGGCTTCCTGCAGGGCTTCGACGAGGGTCGCGGGGAGACCCGCACGTTCGCCGTCCACCGGATCACCTCGGTCGCGCTGGCCGCACCGGAGGACACCGCCGGCTGACCACGGCGCCGACCCTGATTCCCCTTCCTGACCTCCGGAGGGATGATCAACGTCCCGCCCGGTGTTGCGCGGGACAGTTGGTCAGCGCAACCGGCCTCCCCGTACGGGTCGCCCGGCTGCGCCCAGAGCGAGGAGCGTGGGGATGACGGGACGCAGGACGGTCGCCGATCGGCTGGCAGCAGCGATGGGCGCGGTGTTGGGGACGGCAGAGCTGCCGCTGCGGCTGCGCGGCTGGGACGGATCGCTGGCCGGCCCGCCGGACGCCCCGGTGATCGCCGTCCGGTCCCGGCGGGCGCTGCGACGGCTGGCGTGGTCTCCGGGCCAGCTCGGGCTGGGCCGGGCCTACGTCGCCGGGGAGATCGACGTCGAGGGCGACGTCTTCGCGACCTTCGCCGCACTGAGTTCCGTCGGCCGGCTGGCCGAGACCGGCCCGATGGCCGCCCCGACCGTGCGCGAACGGCTGGCTCTGCTCGGCACCGCGCTGCGGCTCGGTGCGATCGGCCCGGAGCCTGCGCCCCCGGCCGAGGAGGCCGACCTCGGCCGGGCCGGTCGGCGCCACTCCCGAGCCCGGGACGCCGCGGCGATCAGCCACCACTACGACGTCGGCAACGACTTCTACGAGCTGGTGCTCGGCCCGTCGATGGTCTACTCCTGCGCGGTCTGGGAGTCCCCCGACGCGGGCCTGGAGGCCGCGCAGGAGGCGAAGCTCGACCTCGTCTGCCGCAAGCTGGGGCTGCGACCGGGCATGCGCCTGCTCGACGTCGGCTGCGGCTGGGGCTCGATGGCGATCCACGCCGCCGGCCGCTACGGCGTGGACGTCGTCGGCATCACGCTGTCGGAGGAGCAGGCGCGGCTGGCCCGCAAGCGGGCCGCGGACGCCGGGCTCACCGACCGCATCGACATCCGGGTGCAGGACTACCGCACGGTGACCGACGGCCCGTTCGACGCGGTCAGCTCCATCGGCATGGCCGAGCACGTCGGCCGGGACCAGCTGCCGGAGTACGTCGCGCAGCTGCGCGGCCTGCTGCGGCCCGGCGGGCGGCTGCTCAACCACGCGATCTCCTGGAACGCCGGGACGGCGACGTGGAACCCGGACAGCTTCATCGCCCGGTACGTGTTCCCGGACGGCGAGCTGCTGGGGCTCGGCGAGATGGTCGGCCTGCTGGAGTCCCGGGACCTGGAGGTGATCGACGTGGAGCCGCTGCGGCAGCACTACGCGCTCACCCTGCGCGCCTGGGTGGCCAACCTCGAGCAGCACTGGGACGCCGCCGTCGCCGCCACCAGCGAGGGCCGGGCCCGGGTGTGGCGGCTCTACATGGCCGCCAGCGCGCTCGCGTTCGAGAAGGGCGACATGGGCGTCAACCAGGTCCTGCTGCAGAAGACCGGCGGGGACCAGCCCCCGCTGCGCCGCACCGACTGGCTGTGAGGCCGGGCGCGTGTCCCGCGTGAGCATCCAGCAGCGGCTCGTGCCCGAGCTGACGTGCTTCGGCTGCGGCCCGGCCAACGAGCGCGGGCTGCAGCTAGCCAGCTTCCCCACCGAGGACGGCGTGGTCGCCGAGTTCCTGCCATGGGCGGAGCACGACAACGGGCTGGGGTTCCTCAACGGCGGCATCATCTCCACGCTGCTGGACTGCTCCAGCGCGGCGGCGGTGCTGCACGAGGCCGACCTCCGCGGGTGGGGTGCGCTGCCCGGCGCCGCGCTGCCCTACGTGACGGCGGGGCTGGACGTCCGCTTCCTGCGCCCCGCCCCGCTGACCGAGCCGGTGGCGCTGACCGCGGTGGTCACCGCGGCCGACGAGGCGGCGATGACCGTCGACGTCGCGCTGCTGTGGGACGGCAAGCCGCGGGCGACCGGGGTCGCGCACTGGAAGCGCTGGCATCCGCGCACCTGACCTCAGCCGTGGTGGACGGCTCTGACCCCTCAGCCGTGGTGGACGGCCTCGATGTTGTGCCCGTCGGGGTCACGCAGGAAGACGGCGTGGTAGCCGGGGTGGTACTCGGGCCACGCACGCGGCGCCGTGCAGCACCTCAGCGCCCGCCGCGCGGGCGGCGTCGTGCACCGCGTCGACGGCGGCCCGGTCGGGCGCGCGGAAGCCCACGTGCAGCTCCCGGGTCTCCCCGCCGTCGGCGGGGCTCAGCCAGAAGTCGGGCGCGCCGTCGGGGCCGCACAGGCCGACGACCGACTGCTCGCCGGTGGGGAAGCGCACCGCTTCCCGCAGGCCGATGGGCGCGAACGCCGCAGGTAGAACGCCACGGCCGCCTCGACGTCAGCGACCTGGATCCCCAGGTGGTCGAGCATGCCGGGACCGTAGCGCCGCCGCTGGCCGCTCGGGCACCCGTCGAACGCCAGTGGCCCAGAGATCTCCTGCCCTGGGGCCACTGGCGTCCAGTTCCGCACGGTCACGGCCGCTGCCGCGAGAACGTCGTACCTCGAACGTATGTTCGGGCCATGTCGCGGAGGTCGGGGTCGAGCGTGGTCGAGGGGTTGGTCCTCGACTGGACTCTCGAGCACCCCGTCGAGCCCTCCCGGTTGCCGGCACCCTGGCTGACCGACGAGGAGCTGGCCGAGGAGCTGCAGCGGGTGCAGCGGCGCCGCGCCCAGGACACCGCCTACGAAGCCGAGCTCATCCTCGCCCTGGCCGCCGACCGTCCCGGGTCGGCTGATCCGCCGCCGGACCATCCGGGTGCGCGACGGGCGGGGTGGACGGCGCAGCCGGCCGACGGTGAGGTGAGTGAGTTCTTCACCGCCGAGCTGGCCACGGCGCTCAACGTAGGGCGGGGGACGGCGGCGATCCGGCTGACCCGGGCGCTGGTGTGGCGGGACAAGCTCCCGGCCACCTTCGCCGCCCTGCGGGCCGGGGAGCTGGACGAGCGGCGGGCGCAGCAGCTGGCGGATGCGCTGAAGTCCACTCCCGCCGAGGTCGCCGCCCGCGTCGAAGAGCGGCTGCTGGCTGAGGCGAGTGACCTGTCGGTGTCGGCGGTGAAGAAGCGCGCCACCGAACTGGTGCTGCAGCTGGACGCCGACGCCGCCGAAGAGGCGCGGGCGGAGGCGGAGAAGACCGCCGATGTGCACCTCTACCCCTCGACCACTGATGGGCGGGCGGTACTGGCCGTGGACCTGCCCGCCGATCAGGCCGCCCAGGCGCACGACCTGTTCGACCAGCTGGCCCGGATGCTCAAGGCCGACGGGGACCCCCGGCCGATCGGTCAGCTGCGCACCCTCGTGGCCGTGGCGCTGATCCTCCGCCCCGCGGACCACGGGCTGCCGCTCGTGGCCGCGAACCTCACCATCACCGCGGCCTTGGAGGCACTGGAAGGCGGCAACACGCCGGGTGAGGTGAACGGGCTGCCGATCACCGCCGCGCACCTGCGCGACCTGCTGGCCCGCGTCGGTGCGCTGGGCCTCACCGCCCCCGACGGCGGCACGCTCACCTTCGCGATCACCGGCCCGGACGGCGAACTGCTGGCCACCATCACTCCCGCGGAGCTGGCGCGGCTGGCCAAGCGCGGCTGCCCGCAGCACCCCGACGAACCGTGCGACTGCCCGGTGCTGGGCCCGCCACCACCCACCGAGCGCTACGAGCCCACCGCGCGGCAACGGGCCTTCGTCACCACCCGCGACCGGCGCTGCCGGTTCCCCAACTGCGGCCAACGCGTCGGCTGGCACGACCTCGACCACGTCGTCCCCCACGCCCAAGGCGGCGCCACCGACTGCACCAACCTCTGCTGCCTGTGCCGCAGCCACCACCGGCTCAAGACCTTCGCCCCCGGCTGGCGGTTCGCCATGACCCCCGACGGCACGTTGCGGGTGACCACACCGTCCGGCGTCACCCGCACCACCCGACCGCCCGGCCTCCGGCCACGGGAGCCCCAACCCACCCAACGACCCGGCGGACCCGAGCCACCACCTTCCGGACCGACCGACGACCCACCGCCCTTCTAGCCTCACCCCTTGTGTCGCCGTGTCCGCATGCGACCGAGTCGACATGTGTCCTCGTCGACTCGGTCGCGAAGCGGGAGGTGTGAGACCGGGTACCGCAGGCCCGACCCGGAAGGACCTGTCGCCGTCCGGCGTTACCGTGGTCAGTCCGGCGCGCGTGCTGCGCCGCAGTCTCCGAGCAAAGGAACCCCCGCGTGAGCGACGGCCCCCTCATCGTCCAGTCGGACAAGACCCTGCTGCTCGAGGTCGACCACCCGCTGGCCAAGGAGTGCCGGGCGGCGATCGCGCCCTTCGCCGAGCTGGAGCGCTCCCCCGAGCACGTGCACACCTACCGGGTCACCCCGCTGGCCCTGTGGAACGCGCGCGCCGCCGGGCACGACGCCGAGCAGGTCGTCGACGCGCTGGTCCGCTACTCCCGCTACCCGGTGCCGCACGCGCTGCTGGTCGACATCGCCGACACGATGGACCGCTACGGCCGGCTCACCCTGGCCAACAACCCGGTGCACGGGCTGGTGCTCACCAGCACCGACAAGGCCGTGCTGGAGGAGGTCGTCCGCAGCAAGCGGGTGGCCCCGATGCTCGGCCAGCGCATCGACGCCGACAGCATCGTCGTCCACCCCTCCGAGCGCGGCCGGCTCAAGCAGGCCCTGCTGAAGGTGGGCTGGCCGGCCGAGGACCTCGCCGGCTACGTCGACGGCCAGGCGCACCCGATCTTCCTGGACCAGGACGGTTGGAACCTGCGCGACTACCAGCAGGAGGCGGTCGAGGGCTTCTGGGCCGGCGGCTCCGGCGTCGTGGTCCTCCCCTGTGGCGCCGGCAAGACGCTGGTCGGTGCAGCCGCGATGGCCGAGGCGAAGGCGACCACGCTGATCCTGGTCACTAACACCGTCTCCGGGCGGCAGTGGAAGCGCGAGCTGATCGCCCGCACCAGCCTGACCGAGGACGAGATCGGCGAGTACTCCGGTGAGCGCAAGGAGATCCGTCCGGTCACCATCGCCACCTACCAGGTGATCACCACCCGCCGGAAGGGCGAGTACCGGCACCTTGACCTGTTCGACGCCCAGGACTGGGGCCTGATCGTCTACGACGAGGTCCACCTGCTGCCCGCGCCGATCTTCCGGCTCACCGCCGACCTGCAGTCCCGCCGTCGGCTGGGGCTGACCGCGACGCTGGTGCGCGAGGACGGCCGCGAGGACGACGTCTTCTCCCTCATCGGCCCCAAGCGCTACGACGCCCCGTGGCGGGACATCGAGGCGCAGGGCTACATCGCCCCGGCCGAGTGCATCGAGGTGCGGGTCTCCCTCGACGACGAGGAGCGGATGACCTACGCGGTCGCCGAGCCCGAGGAGCGGTACCGGATCGCGGCGACCGCCCAGTCGAAGCTGCCGGTGATCCGCCGGGTGCTGGAGCGCCACCCCGAGGAGCAGAAGCTCGTCATCGGCGCCTACCTCGACCAGCTCGACGAGCTCGGTGCGGCCCTCGACGCCCCCGTCATCCAGGGGTCGACGAGCAACAAGGAGCGCGAGCGGCTGTTCCAGGAGTTCCGCACCGGGCAGATCAAGACACTCGTCGTCTCCAAGGTCGCGAACTTCTCCATCGACCTGCCCGAGGCCGCGGTCGCCGTCCAGGTGTCGGGCACGTTCGGGTCGCGGCAGGAGGAGGCCCAGCGACTCGGCCGGGTGCTGCGCCCCAAGGCCGACGGCCGGCAGGCGCACTTCTACACCGTGGTCAGCCGCGACACCCTCGACAGCGAGTACGCCGCGCACCGCCAGCGGTTCCTCGCCGAGCAGGGCTACGCCTACACGATCGTCGACGCCGCCGACCTCGCCGGCCCCGGTGAGGTCAACGGCCCCGACTGGGTCGACCAGCCCGCCGACTGACGACCGGGCTCCCGGTCAGCGGCGGCCGGCCAGCCAGGCGCCGAGCGTGGTGGCCAGGTGCGCCGGCTGGTCGAGGTGGACCAGGTGCCCGGCGTCCGGGATCAGGACGAGTTCGGCGCCGGGGATCGCGCCTGCCAGGCGGTGTGCCCGGTCGGCCGGGATCCAGGTGTCCTCGGTTCCCCACACCACGCTCACCGGCAGGTCCAGCGAACCGTAGAGCGGCTCCAGGACGTCGGTGAACGCCTCGTCGGCCTGCGCGATCTGGCGGTAGAACGCCGCGTGCCCCGCGGGGGTCGTCCACGGCGCCACGAGGGCATCGAGCTGTGCCTCGGTGAGCCCGCGGTGACTGGCACCGGCGATGTAGGCACGCACCGCTCCCTCGTGCACGGCAGCCGGCAGCGCGGCGAAGACGTCGGCGTGGTCGTGCACGAGGCGGAAGAACGGCGACCCCCACGGGGCCAGCGCCACCACGTCGACCAGGGCCAGGGAGGCGTAGCGGGCACCGTGCAGCAGGTGCGCCCGCAAGGCGACCGCCCCGCCGAAGTCGTGGGCGACGACGTGCGGCCCCCTGCCCCCGGCGCTTGGCCCGTCGGTCTCGGGCGAGAGGTCCCAGTGGCGCAGCAGGTCAGCCAGCAACTCACCCTGGACGTCGAGGGAGACGGCGTGCTCGGGGTCCATGGACGAGGCGCCGTAACCGGGCATGTCCCACAGGTGCACCGTGAAGTCCCCGGCCAGCGCCCGCGCGTACGGGGCCCACAACCACGACGACCACGGGGTGCCGTGGCAGAAGACCACCGCGGGGCCGGTGCCGAACCGGGTCCAGCGCACGCGCCGCCCCCGCCAGTCGAAGACCTGGTCGAGCTGCACGTCCGCAGCCTCGCAGCTGCCGATCGGTTCGCGTAGCGGGGGCCGCGCGACCGGGGCGCCCACACCGGCCGGCTCCACCGGTCAGCCGCGCAGCACGCTGGCCAGCCGGGCCATGCCCTCGGCGATCCGCTCGGGGGTGTGCGTGGTGAACGACAGCCGCAGCGTCGACCGGTCCGGCGTCCCGGCGTAGAAGGCGGCGCCGGGGACGAACGCGACATCGGCCGCCAGCGCCTGCGGCAGCAGCTCCGCCGTGTCGACACCGCCGGGCAGCCGCGCCCAGACGAACATCCCACCGTCGGGCTCGGTCCACGTGCTGCCCGCCGGCAGCGTCGTCGGCAGCGCGGCCACCATCGCGTCCCGGCGCTGCCGGTAGGCCCGGCGCAGGTTCCGCAGGTGGGTCTCCACGTCGGCCGCGGCGAACCAGGCCGCCGCGGCGGCCTGGTCGATCGTCGAGGTGTGCAGGTCGGCCGCCTGCTTGGCGACGGTCAGCGCCGGGAGCAGCCGGGACGGCGCCCGCAGCCAGCCCAGCCGCAGCCCCGGCGCGGCGATCTTGGAGAAGCTGCCCAGGTGGACGACGTGCTCGTCGGCCCCCGGCTGGGCGGCCAGCGGCGCGACGTCGGCACCCCGGTAGCGCAGCTCCCCGTAGGGGTCGTCCTCGACCAACCAGACACCGTGCCGGGCGGTCAGCTCGACCACCTGGGCGCGCCGGTGCTCGGGCATGGTGCGCCCGGTCGGGTTGGCGAAGGTGGGCACCAGGTAGACCAGCGTCGGCCGCTCCCGCCGGATCGTCTCCGCCAGCGCCGCCGGGTCCATGCCGTGCTCGTCGGTGGGCACCGGCACGACCCGGGCGCCGGCCAGCTGGAAGCACTGCAGGGCGGCCAGGTACGTCGGGTCCTCGACCAGGACGACGGCGCCCGGGTCGAGCAGTGCGGTGGCGACCAGGGTCAGGCCCTGCTGCGAGCCCGAGGTGACCAGCAGGTCGTCGATCGAGCTGAGCATGCCGCGGGCGGTCAGCCGGGCGGCCACCCGCGCCCGCAGCTGACGGTCGCCCTCGGTCGGGGCGTACTGCAGCGCGCGGCGCGCGTGCGGACCCCACAGCACGCTGTCGTAGGCGGCCCGGACGCCGTCCAGGTCGAACAGCTCGGGCGCGGGCAGGCCGCCGGCGAAGGAGATGACCTGCGGCCGGTCGAGCAGCGCCAACAGCTCGCGGACCGGCGAGCTGGCGACCCCGGTGAGCCGCTGGGCGAGCGGCGGGAGGGGGCGGGAGAGGACAGCAGGGGACACGGGAACTCCAGGAGGCCGAGACACGGGCACCGGCGCCACAGCAGGCGGGGTGGGGTGGCGGCGCCGGGCAGCGGGGGGTGTCCCGCTGGGGCCGGGCCGAACGGGCCTCCTGGTCGAGGGGCCGCAATCAGCCTACGACGGGGGCACGGACCTGTCAGCGTGGTTGCGGCACGCACCGGGTTTGCCGCGCCGAGCCGTCCGGGCACTGGCGCGGCATGGACGCGGAGATCACCCTGCGGGTCGACGGCGAGACCCGCCGGCTGACCGTCGACACCCGGACCTCGCTGCTCGACGCGCTGCGCGAGCGGCTCGGCAACACCAGCCCGAAGAAGGGCTGCGACCACGGCCAGTGCGGCGCCTGCACGATCCTGGTCGACGGGCAGCGGTCGCTGTCCTGCCTGGCCCTGGCGGTCGCCCACGACGGCGCCGAGCTGACCACCGCCGACGGGCTGGCCCCCGAGGGCGAGCTCCACCCCGTGCAGCGGGCGTTCCTGGAGCGCGACGCCTTCCAGTGCGGCTACTGCACCCCGGGGCAGATCTGCTCGGCGGTCGGGGTGATCGAGGAGTTCGAACGCGGCTGGCCCAGCCACGTCACCGAGGACCTCACCAGCGAGCCGGAGATGACCCACGACGAGGTCGCCGAGCGGATGAGCGGCAACCTCTGCCGCTGCGCCGCCTACGTGAACATCACCCCTGCGGTGCAGGACGCGGCGGCCGGGCGATGAAGCCGTTCGCCTACGCCTCCCCCGGCGACGTCGCCGAGGCGGTCCGGGACGTCGCCGCCGAGCCGAACGCCGTCTTCCTCGCCGGCGGCACCAACCTCGTCGACCACCTGCGGCTGGGCGTCGCCCGCCCCGACCTGGTGGTCGACGTCCGCCGGCTCACCTCCCGGGAGATCACCGACCTCCCCGACGGCGGCCTGCGGCTGGGCGCGGCGTCGACCAACAGCGAGGTCGCCGCCGACCGCCGGGTCCGCGAGCGGTACCCGGTGCTCGCGCAGGCGCTGCTGGCCGGCGCCACCGGGCAGCTGCGCAACATGGCCACCACCGGCGGCAACCCGCTGCAGCGCACCCGCTGCGTCTACTTCCAGGACGTGACCACGCCCTGCAACAAGCGTGAGCCCGGCAGCGGCTGCTCCGCGGTGGGCGGCTACACCCGCTACCACTCCGTGCTGGGCGTCCCGGCCGCGCTGCCCGACGCCGGTGACCCGGCCACCTGCATCGCCAGCCACCCCTCGGACATGGCCGTCGCGCTGGCCGCCCTCGACGCGCAGGTGCAGGTGCTCGGCCCCACCGGCGTCCGCACCATCCCGTTTCCGGAGCTGCACCGGCTGCCCGGCGACGACCCGTCCCACGACACCGTCCTCGAGCACGGCGAGCTGATCACCGCGATCGACCTCCCACCGCTGCCGGACGGCGCCCGCTCCGCCTACCGCAAGGTCCGCGACCGGGCGTCGTACGCGTTCGCCCTGGTCAGCGTGGCGGCCGTGGTCGCCGGCGACGACGTGCGCCTCGCCCTCGGCGGCGTCGCGCACAAGCCCTGGCGGGCCACCCGCGCCGAGGAGCTGCTCCGCGGGCAGGCGCTCACCGAGGACGCCGTCCGGGCCGCGATGGACGCCGAGCTCGCCACCGCCCAGCCGCAGCCCGGGGTCGACGGCGGCAACGGCTTCAAGATCCCGCTGCTCGCCCGCACGGTGGCCGCCACCCTGCGCACGCTCACGGAGGAGCAGTCATGACCGACCTGCTGGAGCCCCGCGCCATCGGGCAGGCACTGGTCCGCCGGGACGGCGTCGACAAGGTCCGCGGCACCGCGGTCTACGCCTTCGAGACGCCGGTCGAGCGCCCCGCCTACTGCCACCCGATCACCGCCACCATCGCCCGCGGGCGGGTGACGGCGATGGACACCGCCGCGGCCGAGGCGCTCGACGGGGTGCTCGCCGTGCTGACCCCCTTCACCGCCGAGCGGCTCGCCGACACCGAGGACGCCGAGTACGCCGTCCTGCAGGGCGACGAGGTCGGGTTCCGCGGCCAGCTGATCGGGGTGGTGATCGCGGAGACCTCCGAGCTCGCCCGGGAGGTCGCCGACGGGATCACCGTCAGCTACGCCGAGCAGCCGCACGACGCCGTCCTCTCCGTCGACCGGGACGACCTGTACAAGCCGGAGAAGGTCAACGCCGGGCACGAGACCGACACCGCCGAGGGCGACGTCGCCGCCGCGATGGCCACCGCCGAGGTGCGGCTGGAGCGGACGTACGAGACCGCGATGTACCACAACAACCCGATCGAGCCGCACGCGACGACGGCGCTGTGGGACCCCACGGCCGACGTCCCGCTGACCCTGTGGGACTCCACCCAGGGCGTGCACCCCGACCGGGCCGCGGTGAGCAAGGTCTTCGGGCTGGAGCAGGAGCAGGTCCGGGTCGTCTGCCCCTACGTGGGCGGCGGGTTCGGCTCGAAGGGGCTGCCGCACGCCAACGTCATGCTCGCCGCGCTGGCCGCCCGCGCGCTGCCCGGCCGTCCCGTGAAGCTGGCGCTGACCCGGCAGCAGATGTTTTTCCTCGCCGGCTACCGCACACCGACGATCCAGCAGATGCAGCTGGCCGCCGACCGCTCCGGCCGGCTGCAGGCGATCGCGATCGACGTGGTCGAGCAGACCTCGCGGATCAAGGAGTTCGCGGAGCAGACCGGCGTCCCGGCCCGGATGATGTACGCCTCCCCCAACCGGCGCACCACCCACCGGCTGGCCGCGCTCGACGTCCCCGTGCCCTCGTGGATGCGGGCGCCGGGCGAGTGCCCGGGCATGTTCGGCCCCGAGGTCGCGATGGACGAGCTGGCCGAGGAGCTGGGCATCGACCCGGTCGAGCTGCGGATCCGGAACGAGCCCGAGGCCGACCCGGAGACCGGCAAGCCGTGGTCCAGCCGCAGCCTGGTGCAGTGCCTGCGCGAGGGCGCCGAGCGGTTCGGCTGGGCCGACCGCCCGCGCGGGCGCCGCGAGGGCGACTGGCTCGTCGGGTACGGCGTGGCGTCCTCGGTCTACCCGACGATGCGGCAGGCCACGTCGACGGCGAACATCCGCTACGCGGACGGCCGGTACGTCGCCGAGATCGGCGCCGCCGACCTCGGCACCGGCGCCTGGACGATCCTGCCGCAGATCACCGCCGACGCCCTCGGCGTGGACGTGGCCGACGTCGACGTCCGGATCGGTGACACCCGCTACCCGATCGCCTCGGTGGCCGGCGGCTCGTCGGGCACCAACACCTGGGGGTCGGCGCTGGTCGTGGCCGCCCGCGAGTTCCGGACGAAGTTCGGCGGCACCCCCGCCGAGGGCGACGAGGCCAGCGGCGACGTCGACCAGGCCGGCCAGGACGACACCCACGCCCCCTACGCGTTCGGCGCCCAGTTCGTGGAGGCGCGGATCAACGCCGACACCGGGGAGATCCGGCTGCCGCGGCTGCTCGGCGTCTTCGGCGTCGGGCGGGTGATCAACCCGCGGACGGCGCGCTCGCAGCTGATCGGTGGGATGACCATGGGCATGTCCATGGCGCTGCACGAGACGAGCGTCTTCGACACCCGGATCGGCCAGGTCGCCAACCACGACCTCGCCGAGTACCACGTCTCGGTCAACGCCGACGTCGGCGAGATCGAGGCGGTGTGGCTGGACGAGCACGACCCCTACGTCAACGCCATGGGGTCCAAGGGCGTCGGCGAGATCGGCATCGTCGGGACGGCGGCCGCGGTGGTCAACGCCGTGCACGCCGCCACCGGCGTCCGGGTGCGCAAGCTGCCGATCACCCTGGACAAGCTGCTCCCCGCCCTCCCCTGAGGGCAGAAATGGCCATGTCCGCCCCCGACAGGAGGGCGGTCATGGCCATCTGTGCCCCGCGCGCGGCAGCCGGGACGGGCGGGGCCGGCGTGACGTGACGAGACGGTCCGCCCCGGGACATGAGGATCGCCACACTCCACCGCCGGGTGACACGAACGCGCAGGTCAGCGGCTCGACGGCCGGCCCGTATACGTCGGGACGGCGGGGGCGCGCCGGAGGCACCCGGTTGGGCGTGTTGCCCCGCCGCCGTCCAGAATGACTCCCGACATGGCGACTGCAACACAGGCGGCGGCCCGGGCCCCGCAGACGACCAGCCGACCGCTCCGGGCGTGGCAGCAGCAGGCCCTGACGCAGTACGAGGAGAGCTCCCCCAAGGACTTCCTGGTCACCGCGACCCCGGGAGCCGGGAAGACGACCTTCGCGCTGAGCCTGGCCGCGAGGCTGCTGTCCCGCCGCGAGGTCGCCCGGGTGGTCGTGGTCTGCCCGACCGACCACCTGCGCCTGCAGTGGGCCGACGCCGCCGATGCGATGGGCATCGCGCTCGACCCCAACCTGACCAACGCCGTCGGCCCGGTGCGCGCCGGCACCCAGGGCTACGTGACCACGTACGCCCAGGTCGCCGGCAAGCCGATGCTGCACGCCGCCCGCGCCACCGCGGTCAAGTCGCTGGTGATCCTGGACGAGGTGCACCACGCCGGCGACGGCCTGTCCTGGGGTGAGGCGGTGGAGGAGGCCTACGGCATGGCCGCGCGCCGGCTGTGCCTGACCGGGACGCCGTTCCGCACCAAGGCCGACGAGCGCATCCCGTTCGTGAAGTACGTCGAGGACGGCTTCGAGGGCCAGGGCGGCCTGATGTCGGTGGCCGACTACACGTACGGCTACAAGGAGGCGCTGGCCGACAACGTCGTCCGGCCCGTCGTGTTCGCCGCCTACACCGGCACCTCGCGCTGGCGGAACTCCGCCGGCGAGGTGGTCGCCGCCTCGCTCACCGAGGCCGGCACCAGGTCGGTCGAGATGCAGGCCTGGCGGACGGCGCTGGACCCCAAGGGCCAGTGGGTGCCGCACGTCATCGCCGCGATGGACGACCGGATCACCCACCTCCGCGAGGAGGGCGGCATGCCCGACGCCGCCGGCCTGGTGCTCGCCAGCGACCAGGACGACGCCCGCGAGTACGCCAAGATCGTCCGCCGGGTCACCGGGAAGGCGCCGGAGCTGATCCTCTCCGACGACCCGAAGGCGTCGAAGAAGATCGAGAAGTTCAACAAGGGCGGCGCCCGGATCGCGGTCTGCGTGCGGATGGTCTCCGAGGGCGTCGACGTGCCCCGCGCCGCCGTCCTGGCCTGGATGACCTCCTACCGGACGCCGCTGTTCTTCGCCCAGGCCGTCGGCCGCGTGGTCCGCGCCCGCGCGCCGCACGAGTCGGCCACGGTGTTCCTGCCCGCCGTCCGGCCGCTGCTGACCCTGGCCGCCGGCATGGAGGAGCAGCGCAACCACGTCATCCCGCCGCCGAAGGCCCAGCCCGACCAGGAGCTGGAGGACCTCGACCTGCCCGAGCGGGAGCCGCGCGAGGGCGCGGCCAAGGAGTGGGAGGCCCTGGAGGCCGACGCCCGCTTCGCCCACGTGCTGTCCAGCGGGACGGCGCACACCGGCTCCGGCGGCGTGACCACCGTGGTGGAGCCGGAGGACGAGGAGTTCCTCGGCATCCCCGGGCTGCTCACCCCCGAGCAGACCGCGTCCCTGCTGGCCAAGCGGGACGACGAGCTGCGGCTGCGCGTGGAGGCCGCCCGGCGGCTGTCCGACGACACCGACAGCTTCATGGTCGTCGAGGACCACCCGGAGGAGGACGAGGCCGGCCGCTCCTGGCGCGACGCCGCCGAGCTGCGCCGGGAGGTCAACCGGCTGGTCAACCGGATCGCGGCGAAGACCGGCCAGCCGCAGGCCGTGGTGCACACCCAGCTGCGCCAGTCGGTGCCCGGCCCGCCGTCGGCGTCGGCCTCGGTCGACGTCCTCCGCGCCCGCCGCGAGCGCCTCCGCACGATGCTCTGAGCGGTCCTGCTGCACACCGAGTGACAGCTAAACGGGGATCCCGGGGCCGGGAAGCCCGCTCTCCTGTCACTCGGTGCTCATCTGCGAGAGACCGCCGGGGCGAGCAACACTGCGGGACCCTGAGCCGCGGGACCAGGGGCGGATCCGGGGGTTCCCCGATGCCGGGCGGACGCCGGCGCGCGCAGGCTGGTGTCATGACCGAGACAGTCCCCACCCCGACCTCGCACACCGAGATCCCGCAGGCCCAGGCACCGCAGGCGCCGCGCACCGAGACGCCGCAGGGCCCCGCCGATCGCCCGCCGTTGCGGAGGGACCGCAGCCGCCTGATGGTGGGTGGCGTGGCCGCCGGCCTGGCCGAGCACACCGGCATCGACGCGCTGCTGTGGCGGCTCGGGTTCGTCGCGCTGGTCTTCGCCGGCGGCGCCGGGCTCTGGCTCTACCTGGCCCTGTGGCTGCTCATGCCCACCGCCCCCGCCGGGCCCGACGACCGCACGAACGTGCTGGACGAGTGGGTCGGGCGGATCCGCCGGGTCGTCGTGCGCACACCGACCGGTTGATCATCGGCGAACGGCTGCTCGACACGCCGTCGGGCCGACCGTTCGCCGATGATCAACTGGAGAGCGCGACCCCCTCAGCCGAGCAGGCCGCGGGCGGCGGCGAGGGCCACCGCCTCGGCGCGGCCGGAGGCGCCGAGCTTGGCCAGGATGTTGCTCACGTGCACGCTGGCGGTCTTCTCGCTGATGAACAGCTCCGCCCCGATCTGCCGGTTGGTGCGCCCCTGCGCGACCAGCGCCAGCACCTCGACCTCGCGTGGGGTGAAGACGGCGCCGGGCTCGACTGCCCGTACCCCCGGCAGCTCGAGCCGGCTGCGGCGGGCCAGCGCCTCGACCGCCGTCCCCAGCGGCTCGGCCCCCAGCCGCACCGCCACCTCGTGTGCCGCCGCCAGCTCCGCGGCCGCGCCGGTGCGGTCGTCGCCGGCCAGCAGCGCCTCGGCCAGCCGCAGCCGCGACCGCGCCTGCTCGTACACGTGCCCCAGGTCGCCGAACTCCTCGACCGCGCGCCGGCACCGCGCCACCGCGGCCTCGCCCCGCACCCGCGCCAGCTCGGCCTCCAGCCGCGTGCGCCACGCCCGCGCCTCGATCCCCACCGGGTACGGCACCTCGGCCGCCGACCGGCCGATCCCGGCCAGCTCCGCCGCGTCCGCCCCCCAGCGGGCCACCGCCGGTTCGTCCCCGGCCCGCCGGGCCGCGACCGCCGCGTCGCCCACCGCCGCCAGCGCGGTCGCCACCAGCCGCACCGACGCGAGCCGCTCCTCACCCCACAGCTCGCGCAGCCGGCGGTCGGCGAACCGGGCCCGCTCGACCGCCCTCGCCGCGTCGCCGGCCTGACCGGCCAGCTCGATCTCCGCCGCCACCGTGGCCAGCATCAGCAGCACGTGGTTGTCCCAGCGGGCTGCCGGCCCCTGCGCCCAGCCCAGCCGCTCGCCGGCGCGCGGGTCACCCCGGCCGACCAGCACCAGCAGCCCGTCGGCCCGCACGTGCGCGGCCATGTCGGGTACCCGCGCCAGCGCGTCGGCGGCGGCCAGGCTGCCGTCCCAGTCGCCGAGCACGTACCGGGCCAGCACCTCCAGGTGCCGCAGCTCGGCACCGTAGAACGACCACTCCACGCCCAGCGTCGCCGCCCGGGCCAGCCCGGCGGTGACGTGCGTCAGCGTCTCGGCCAGCTCGCCGGCGTCGTAGGCGGTGATCGCCTGGCTGAACCACACCCGCATCTCGACGTCGGCGTCGCCGGACCGCGCCGCCCGCGCCCGGGCCTCCGCGAACCGGGCCCGCACCGCCGCCCGGTCGCCGGCACCCGGCCCGCGCGCCAGGGAGACGGCGGTGTCGGCCCACGCGCTGTCCAGGCCGAGGGCGTCCGCGGCGGCCAGCGCCTCCTCGGCCGCGGCGTCCGCCTCCTGCACCAGGCCCAGGGAGTAGCTGGTGCGGGCGTGCGTGGCCGCCGCCCAGGTGCGCACCGTCGACGGCGGCTGCGCCGGGACCAGCGCCATCGCCGCGGCGCTCTCCCGGTGCGCCTCGGCGGCCTCCTCGATCCGGCCCAGCACCTGCGCCAGCGTGTAGTGCACCCGCGCCCGCGCCTCCGGGTCGCCGTCGGGCCCCAGCAACTCCCCGGCCGAGCGCAGCAGTGCCACCGCCCGCTGCAGGTCACCGACCGCCCGGGCCGCCGCGGCCGTGTCCAGCAGCACCGCCTCCTGCGGGCGGCCGGCGCGGTCGGCGGCATCCGGCACCGCCGTCCAGAGCTCGAGCACCGCCTCCAGGTGCTGCAGCTGCTCGGCGGGAGCGCCCACCCGGCGGGCGGCGGCCGCCGCCTCCAGCGAGGCGCTCAGCGCACCGGGCAGGTCGTTGCTCTCGCGCAGGTGGTGGGCGCGCTCGGCCGCCGTCCCCGCCTCCGGCCGGTCGGCCAGCTGGGCCGCGACGGCGGCGTGCAGCCGCACCCGCTCACCGGGCAGCAGGTCGGCCAGCACGGCCTCGCGCAGCAGCGCGTGCCGGAACCGGTAGCGCCCGTCGTCGGAGACCACCAGCAGGTGCCGGTGCACCGCCTCGGCGAGCGCCGCCTCCAGCTCGGCCGGCGACTGCCCGCCCACCGCGGCCACCAGCTCGTGCCGCACCGAGCGCCCGGCCACGGCGGCCACCCGGATCACCTGCTGCGCGTCCGGGCCGAGCTGCTCGACCCGGGCGAGCAGCACCTCGGACAGCCCGCCGGGCAGCGCCTCCCCCGCCGCGACCAGCTCCTCGGCGTAGAAGGCGTTGCCCTCGGCGCGGGCGACGACGTCCTCGACCGGAACGGCACCGGGCCCAGCGGAGACGGCGGCCAGCCGACGGACCAGCGTCTCCACCTCGGCGTCGGGCAGCGGCTCCAAGGGGAGCCGCTCGACGCCGGGCAGCCGCACCAGCTCGGCCAGCAGCGGCCGCAGCGGGTGCCGGCGGTGCAGGTCGTCGGCGCGGTAGGAGGCGACGACGGCGACCCGCTCGTCGACCAGCCGGGCCAGCAGGTAGCGCAGCAGATCGCGGCTGGATCGGTCGGCCCAGTGCAGGTCCTCGAGGACGACGAGCACCGGCCGCCCGGTGGCCAGCTCGCCCAGCAGCGCGGCCACCGACTCGAACAGCTGGAGCCGGCCGTCGTCGTCCGGTGGGCTCAGGGTGCGGTGCGGCGACGGCGGGCCGAGCTCCGCGCGGGAGCGCTCCGGCACGGCACCGCCGCCGAGCAGGCCGGCCAGCACCGGGTGCCGGGCCAGCACCGGCGCCAGCTCCGGGTCGGCGGCCACCGGCCGGAGCAGGTCGACGAAGGGCAGGTAGGGCAGGCCGACGTCGCCCAGGTCGACGCAGTGCCCGGTGAGCACCCGCACGCCGCGCCCGGTGGCCCGGCGGGACAGCTCGTCGAGCAGCCGGGTCTTGCCGACGCCGGCATCGCCGGCCACCAGCACCCCGGAGGGGCGCCCCGCGGCCGCCGCGTCGACGTGCGCCAGCAGCCGGCCGAGCTCGCTCACCCGGCCGACCAGCGGACCCTCGTCCCAGCGCGCCACGCCGGTGATCGTGGCACGGGCCACCGACGCGACGGCGCCCGTCCGGTTCAGCGCGCCCGCCGCAGGCGGGTCGTCCAGGACCCCCGCCGGCTGCCGCGGGCGAACGACCGTTCGACCAGCTCCCGGCGCCAGGCCAGCTCGGCCTCCAGGGCGGGGTTGGGGTAGTGCGCCATGACCGTCTCCTCGTGTCGTCCGTGGGTGGACGAGGAGGACGGTCGCCCTGAGGGAGGGCCCCGGGCATCGGGCGATCGGGCAGTTCCACGGCGCCCGGCTCCCTGAGGCCCCTCAGATCCGCGGCCGAGGGGCCTCAGTGGCGGTCACTGCACGGTGTAGGACGCGTCGTCGGAGACGTCGCCGTCCTCGTCGTCGGTGTCCGGGATCCGCTGGTCGACGGTGGGGTCGAACCCGCCGTCCTCGTCGGTGTCGCCGTAGAGGACCGCCTGCAGGTCGGTGTCCTCGGTCAGCGCCGGGGACAGCGACACCTCGACGTCGGTCGCCTCGCCGGCCGGCACGGCGGTCGAGCCGAGGACCTCGGCCTCCGTGGCGTCGTCGTCGGACCCGTCGTCGGGCAGGATCACGACGAACCCGTCGACGGTCATCGCGACCCGGGCGACGGTGACCGAGCTGCCGTCCCCGGACTGGTCGTCGAACTCCACCTCGGTGATCGGGGCACCGGTCGCCCGGCCGGTCTCGGTCGCCGCGGCCGAGTCGTCGGTGCCGTCCTCGGCGAACGTGGTGCCGACGGCCGGGTTGGGCTCCTCCTCGGCGGCGTCTCCGCCGCAGGCGGTCAGGGCGAGGACGGCGACAGCGGGGAGGGCGAGCAGCGCAGGTCGTCTCATGCTCCTGTAACTGCCCACTCCCGGCCGCTGCCCACACACCGTGATCGACGCGCGCGCGGGGACCGCCATGGGGAAGACTGCCGGGCACCGGGCGGTTGCCCGGAACAGCTTGGTGCACCCCCGACGTCGTGGGCGGCATCCCCTGGGGCCGGTCCCCTGGCGGACCCGGCCCGGACGACGTGTGAGAGGACGACAGTGCCCGAGAACGGCGCGAACGACCTGACCCCGACCGTGTTCGTGCTCTACGGCGCGACCGGCGACCTGGCCCGCCGGATGGTGCTCCCGGCGTTCTTCCAGCTCGCCCAGCACGGCCTGCTGCCCGACGAGTGGCGGCTCATCGGCAGCGGTCGCGGCGAGCGGACCGACGAGGAGTTCGTCGACCACGTCCGCGGCTCGCTGACCGAGTTCGGCCCCTCCCCCGACGAGGGCCCGTGGGACGAGTTCGCCACCCGGCTGCGCTTCGCCGGCGGCGGGTTCACCGAGGACGACCCCGGCCAGCTGCTCGACGTCGTGGCCAAGGCCCGGGCCGAGATCGGCGAGGACGCCCAGGTGGTCCACTACCTGTCGCTGCCGCCGAAGGCGTTCACCGGGTACACGAAGGCGATCGGCGCCCACGGGCTGGCCGAGCGCGCCCGGGTGGTCTACGAGAAGCCCTTCGGCGACTCCCCGGAGGCCTTCAGCGAGCTCGACGACGTCGTGCACTCGGTCTTCGACGAGGAGCAGGTCTTCCGGATCGACCACTTCCTGGGCAAGGAGGGCACCCAGGACCTGCACGTGCTGCGCTTCGCCAACGGCCTGTTCGAGCACATCTGGAGCCGCGAGCACATCGCCCAGGTGCAGATCGACGTCCCCGAGGACCTCGACGTCGCCGACCGCGCCGACTTCTACGACGCCACCGGCGCGACCCTGGACATGCTGGTCACCCACCTGTTCCAGGTCGCCGCCGAGGTCGCCATGGAGCCGCCGGTCAGCTTCCGGGCCAGCGACATCCTGGCCGCTCGCGAGGCGGTCCTCGCCGCGTTCCGCCCGCTGGCGCCGGCCGACGTCGTCCTCGGCCAGTTCGACGGCTACCGGGAGCTGGACGCCGTCCCCGACGACAGCGACACCGACACCTTCGTCGCCGCCAAGCTCTTCATCGACACCGGGCGGTGGCGGGGCGTGCCGTTCCTGCTGCGCACCGGCAAGCGGCTGGCCGCCAAGCAGCAGCGGGTCAGCCTGGTGCTGCACCGCCCGATCGGGCCCGTGCACGACGTCCCCGCCAACGGCAACGTCGTCAGCCTGTCGCTGGCCGGGGCCGGCTCGCTGGACATCGACATGATGGCCAAGCGACCTGGCCCGGAGCTGGAGACCGCCCGCGCCCGCGCCACCCTGGATCTCTCCCAGGTGCCCGGCGGTGAGCCGCTGCCGCCCTACGTCTCGCTCATCCACGACGTGCTGGTCGGCGACCGGTCGCTGTTCACCACCAGCGAGGGCCTGGCGCAGACCTGGCGGACGCTGCAGCCGGTGCTCGACTCCCGGCCCGGGGTGCACCCCTACGAGCCCGGCTCGTGGGGCCCGGCGGCGGCCAACGAGCTGGCCGGCGAGGTCGGCTGGCTGCTGGGCCAGACCGAGTAAGAGGTCGGAGACCCGTCCAGACGCACGAAGCCCCCGCTCTCGAGGAGAGCGGGGGCTTCGCTGCGTCGGTGGGGTCCGGACCGGACGCTGGTCGCCTCGCGGCGGTTTGCACATCTGGGGCTCCAGACCCCCGACCGAGGTCGGAGCGGTGTTCCCCAGCGGCAGTTATCAAGTGGAGCCCGGGGACACAGGTCGCCCGGCCCGGACGTCCTCCACCGTACCCGCGACCCCCTGCCCCATGCGCGTGGCGATGGACTCAATCGGGACCTCAGTTCAGGCCGCGGGCGTCCTGCTTCAACGCGGTGTCCACCGTCAGCGCACTGGCCAGCACCAGGCTCGCCAGCGGGTCGGGCAGCCGCTGGTGCACCTGGACGACGTAGTCGTCGGCGGTGGTGAACAGGGTGCGGGCCAGCCCCTCCCAGGTCTTGGTGATCCGGGCGACCTCGGCCCCGGCGGCGTCGACGACCGCGAAGTCCCAGGCCCGCCAGTTCTCCGCCTGGATCGCCCCCACCAGCCGGTCGGCCACCACCAGGTCGAACCGGATGTGGCCGAAGACGTTCGCCTGGACGATCTCCCCCACCGGCGTGCCGTCGGGGCGGACCACCAGCACCCGCGAGCGGATCAGCTTCGCCGGGCGGGTCAGCAGCAGCACGGGGCCGGCGGCGTCGCGCACCTCGAGGGTGTGGGTGAGGAACTGGTCCCACCGCGACAGCAGCCGGAACGCCTTGCGCAGGCTGCTCTGCCCCACCTGGGTCACGGCGCCCACCTGCTGCCCGCCGCCGTCGAGCACGGCGTACTCGTTGGTGAGCTCGACCAGCTTGGCTCGCTGCTGGACCACGAGCACCGGCTGCTCCAGCAGTACCGACCTCGGCTGTGCGGGCGGCGCGGTGGGCGGCGGTGGGGGGTGCTGGCCCTGGATGTGCTGGGTCCAGGCGCCGCCGTCCCACCAGCGGAGGCCGCCACCCCCGGCCGGGTCGGGGTACCAGCCCGGCGGTGGGGGCGGCTGGGTCATGCCCGCACGCTAACCACCGCGCCTGCCAGACTCGGGGACGTGGCGGGCGTCGGGTTCGAGGAGTGGGCGGCGCTGGCCGGGGACTCCCCGACCTCGCGCACCGAGTGGGCCGCGGTCGTCGGCGCGTGGAGCGAACCGCACCGCCGCTACCACGACGTCGCCCACCTGGCCGCCGTCCTCGGCATCGTCGACCGGCTGGCCGCGCACGCTCCCGACCCGACCGCCGTCCGGCTGGCCGCCTGGTACCACGACGTCGCCTACGACCCGGCTCGCAGCGACAACGAGGAGGTCAGCGCCGCCCGGGCCCGGATCGGGCTGCTCGGGCTGGTGCCGGAGGAGACCGTCGCGGAGGTGGAGCGGCTGGTGCTGCTCACCGCCGGGCACGACCCGGCCGACGACGACGCGAACGGCGCCGTGCTGTGCGACGCCGACCTCGCCGTGCTGGCCGGCCCACCCGAGTCCTACGCCGCCTACGCGTCGGCGGTGCGGGAGGAGTACGGGCACCTCTCCGACGCCGAGTTCACCACCGGCCGGATCGCGGTGCTGGAGCACCTGCTGGCGCTGCCCGCGCTCTACCGGCTGCCTGAGCTGGCCGCCGGGTGGGAGCCCCGGGCACGCGCCAACCTGACCGCCGAGCTCACCCTGCTGCGCGCGCGTTCTTCCTGACCCGCAGCCCGGCGGCCAGCAGCCGGGTCAGCAGCTCGCGGCAGCTCACCGGCTCGGCGCCGGCGGCGACCGCCCGGTCGTACAGCTCCTCGGGGACGTCGTAGTGGTCGCCCTGGAACGCCCGGCGCGGGATGTCCAGGTGCGCCGCGACGAAGACGTGCAGCTCGTCGTAGCCGGTGTCGCTGACCAGGTGCGACCACCGCTGCCCGCGCCACGGCCAGACGGGGGTGTCGATCAGCAGTGCCACCCGGACAGTCTGCCCCGGCTACGGTCAGGGCGTGACTGAGGAGATCCGCTGGGGCGTCGTCGGGCCGGGCCGCATCGCGGAGAAGGTGGTCGAGGACTTCGCCGTCGTCGACGGGGCCCGCGTGGTCGCCGTCGCCTCCCGGTCGCTGGACCGGGCGCAGGGCTTCGCCCGCCGGCACGGGCTGGAGCGCGCGCACGGCTCCTACGCCGAGATCCTCGCCGACCCCGAGGTCGACGTGCTGTACGTCGCCACCCCGCACCCGCAGCACCACGCGGTGGCCCTGGGCGCCATCTCCGCGGGCAAGGCGCTGCTGGTGGAGAAGGCGTTCACCGCGACCCTCGCCGGCGCCCGCGAGATCGTCGACGCCGCCCGGGCCGCGGACGTCTTCGTGATGGAGGCGATGTGGACCCGGTTCCAGCCGGCCGTCGTCCGGATGCGGGAGCTGATCGCCGACGGCGCGATCGGTGAGGTCCGCTCGGTGCAGGCCGACCTCGGGGTGGCCCGCGAGTTCGACCCGGCCGACCGGCTGTTCGCCCACGAGCTCGGCGGCGGCGCGCTGCTGGACCTCGGCGTCTACGTCGTCTCCTTCGCCCAGCAGGTGCTCGGTACGCCGGACACCGTGGCCGCCACCGGCTCCACCTTCGCCACCGGGGTGGACGCCGAGGCGTCGCTGCTGCTCGGCTGGGCCGACGGCCGCTCGGCGACGCTCACCACCTCGCTGCGCAACGCGCTGCCCGGGCAGGCACGGGTGTTCGGGACGGCGGGCTGGATCGACGTGCTCCCCCGCTTCCACCACCCGCAGACCATCGTCCTGCACCGCGCCGGCGCCGAGCCCGAGGAGATCACCCGCCCGCAGACCGGGGCCGGCTACAGCCACGAGCTGGCCGAGGTGACCGCGTGCGTGCGCGCCGGGCGCGGTGAGAGCGCCGTCATGCCGCTGGCCGACACCCTGGCCGTGATGGGCGTGCTGGAGCAGGCCGCCGGTCAGCTCGGCGTGGCCTTCGCCGAGGACCGCGCCGTCCTCTGACGCGGCGGCGGCGCGGGCGGCCAGGCCGCGCCGCTCGCCTGGGCCGTCGTCGGCACCCGGGTGTGCGTGCCCCCACCGGCCCGGACGGCGTCGGCGAAGATCACCGCGTCGCGGGTGGCGGCGCCGCCGGGGTCGTTGTTGAAGTAGACGAGGACGTCGTCGGCCCCGTAGGTCTCGCTCAGCCGCTGCGCCCACAGCTGCAGGGTCTCCGGGCGGTAGTCCCAGCCCTGGGCTCCGGTGTGCAGGCGCAGGTAGCCCCACTCGGCGGTGCGCCACAGCGGGGTGATCGGCTGCTCGGCCCGGTCGGCCCAGCACAACGCCGCCCCGTACCGCTCCAGCAACCCGCGGACCTCATCGGTCCACCAGCTCTCGTGCCGCGGCTCGACGGCGACCCGGGTGCCGGCGGGGAACTGGCCCAGGCACTCGTTGAGCAGATCGACGTCGGCCTGCAGGGTGGGCGGCAGCTGCAGCAGGACGGCGTCCAGCCGGTCCCCCAGGCCGGCGACCCGGTCCATCAGCCGCGCCACCGGCTCGGCGGGTTCGCGCAGCCGCTTGAGGTGGGTGAGGAACCGGCTGGCCTTGACCGCCCAGCGGTAGTCCGGCGGCGTCCGCTCCCGCCAGCGCTCGAAGGTCTGGCGCTCGGGCAGCCGGTAGAAGGCGTTGTTGCTCTCGACGGTGGCGAAGTGCTCGGCGTGGTGCTCCAGCCAGAGCCGCTGCGCGAGCTTCGGCGGGTAGAAGCGCCCTCGCCAGTCGCGGTACTGCCACCCCGACGTCCCGATGATCACCGTCACCGACGGGCCCTACCCTGCCCACCCATGAGCGACTCCCCCGGAGCCCCCGCCCGGTTCCTGGACCTCTGCCTCGACGCCCACGACCACCAGGCGCTGGCCGACTGGTGGTGTGCGGCGATGGGCTACGTCTGGCGCGACCCAGGGGACCCCGACGTCGCCGGGCCGGTGCTGATCGTCGACCCGTCGGGGGCCGGGCCGCGGATCTTGCCCGTGATCATCACGGCCTCAGCGGGGTCTCATGCCCGGCGATGACCCCCGTCAGCGCGAGGTGATCACCGACGCAGTGGCCCGGGAACGCCGACAGGGGCGGCCCCGCGAGTGCGGGACCGCCCCTGCCGGGCAGTGCTGGTGGTGCTGGCGCCGTTCTGGAACGGCCCCCCTCGCAGGGTCCCGGGGCGCGCGGAGCGTGTCCCGGGGGGCGAGGGGGTCCTTTCTCAGAAGTCCATGCCGCCCATGCCGCCGTCGCCGGCACCGGCCATGGCCGGGGCGTTCTTCTCCGGCTTGTCGGCGATGACGGCCTCGGTGGTGAGGAAGAGCGCCGCGATGGAGGCGGCGTTCTGCAGCGCCGAGCGGGTGACCTTGGCCGGGTCGATGATGCCGGCCGCGATCAGGTCCACGTACTCGCCGGTGGCGGCGTTGAGGCCGTGCCCGGTCTCCGAGTTGCGCACCTTCTCCGCCACGACGCCGCCCTCGAGGCCGGCGTTGACGGCGATCTGCTTCAGCGGGGCCTCGAGCGCGACGCGCACGATGTTGGCACCGGTGGCCTCGTCACCCTCGAGGTCGAGCTTGTCGAACGCGACGGCGGTGGCCTGCGCCAGGGCGACGCCACCACCGGCCACGATGCCCTCCTCGACGGCGGCCTTGGCGTTGCGCACCGCGTCCTCGATGCGGTGCTTGCGCTCCTTGAGCTCGACCTCGGTCGCGGCGCCGGCCTTGATGACGGCGACGCCACCGGCCAGCTTGGCCAGGCGCTCCTGCAGCTTCTCGCGGTCGTAGTCGGAGTCCGACTTCTCGATCTCGGCGCGGATCTGGTTGACCCGACCCTGGATCTGCTCGGCGTCGCCGGAGCCCTCGATGATCGTCGTCTCGTCCTTGGTGGTGACGACGCGACGGGCGCGGCCCAGCAGGGAGATGTCGGCGTTGTCGAGCTTGAGGCCGACCTCCTCGCTGATGACCTGACCACCGGTGAGGATGGCGATGTCGGCGAGCATGGCCTTGCGCCGGTCACCGAAGCCGGGAGCCTTGACGGCGACCGACTTGAAGGTGCCGCGGATCTTGTTGACCACCAGGGTCGCCAGGGCCTCGCCCTCGACGTCCTCGGCGATGATCGCCAGCGGCTTGCCGGACTGCATGACCTTCTCCAGCAGCGGGAGCAGGTCCTTGACCGAGGAGATCTTGCCGTTGACGACCAGGATGTACGGGTCGTCGAGCACGGTCTCCATGCGGTCGGTGTCGGTCACGAAGTACGCCGACAGGTGACCCTTGTCGAAGCGCATGCCCTCGGTGAGCTCGAGCTCCAGGCCGAAGGTGTTGCTCTCCTCGACGGTGATGACACCTTCCTTGCCGACCTTGTCCATCGCCTCGGCGATGAGCTCACCGATGGCGGTGTCGGCGGCGGAGATCGAGGCGGTGGCCGCGATCTGCTCCTTGGTCTCGACGTCCTTGGCCGTCGAGAGGAGGTACTCGGAGACCGAGGCGACGGCCTTCTCGATGCCCTTCTTCAGGGCCATCGGGTTGGCGCCGGCGGCGACGTTGCGCAGCCCCTCGCGGACGAGGGCCTGGGCGAGCACGGTGGCGGTGGTGGTGCCGTCACCCGCGACGTCGTCGGTCTTCTTCGCGACCTCCTTGACCAGCTCGGCCCCGATCTTCTCCCAGGGGTCCTCGAGCTCGATCTCCTTGGCGATGCTCACACCGTCGTTGGTGATGGTGGGGGCACCCCACTTCTTCTCCAGCACGACGTTCCGGCCACGGGGGCCGAGGGTCACCTTGACGGCGTCGGCGAGGGTGTTCATCCCTCGCTCGAGGCCGCGGCGCGCCTCTTCGTTGAACGCGATCATCTTGGCCATGTGGTGATGTCCTCCATGCGTGGATCGCTGCACGGTCTGGTCCGGCGCCCGCGACGGACGACACCAGCCACGTGGACGCTCCTGCGGCCCACTGCCGGTGCCTCACCGTTCCGACCTGATTGGCACTCGACGGGGCCGAGTGCCAATTGAGAGTCTGGCACTCGACCCGTGCGAGTGCAAGAACGGGGGTCCCCCGCACACTCTTTCCGGGCCGGCCGGAACGCAGCGAGGCCCGGCCTCCCGAAGGAGACCGGGCCTCGTGTGCCGGGTGGATCAGGCGCCGCGGACCGCGTCGGCCTGCGGACCCTTCTCCCCCTGGACGACCTCGAAGGAGACCCGCTGGCCCTCGTCGAGGCTCTTGTAGCCGTCCATCTGGATGGCCGAGTAGTGGACGAAGACGTCCTGACCGCCGTCGACGGCGATGAAGCCGAAGCCCTTCTCGGCGTTGAACCACTTCACGGTGCCTTCTGCCACGTGTGCTCCCACGTTCGTGCGTGCGGTCAACCCCCCTGCGTCCGGGGGGTCGGGTCTCGCTCTTCCGCCCGTCGAACACGAACGTGGAACTCGAACCGCGCGGAACGGTACAGGACAGAAGCGTGCAGGTCACCGGTCCGTTGCGCGCGCTCCGGCAGCGTGTGGTAACGCTTCGATGACGGCCTGCCGCACGCGCCGGCCGTCAGGCGATGAGGCCCGCCTCGCGCAGCGACTTCAGCGACGGCTGGACGCGGTGCGAGGGGCCGACGACCGGCAGCAGCGGGTCGAGGGTCTTCAGCCCCTCCCCGGTGTTGAGGACGACGGTCTCCTTCGCCGGGTCCAGCAGCCCCTTCTCCACCAGCTGGCGCAGCACCGCCGTCGTCACCCCGCCGGCGGTCTCGGCGAAGACGCCGGTGGTGCGGGCCAGGTCGCGGATGCCCTGCACGATCTCCGCGTCCCCGACCCGGCCGACCGAGCCGCCGGTGCGCCGGATCGCGTCCAGCGCGTACGGGCCGTCGGCCGGGTTGCCGATGTTCAGCGACTTCGCGATGCCGGTGGGCTTGACCGGCTTGACGACGTCCCAACCGTTGTCGAAGGCGGTGGCGATCGGGTCGCAGCCGGCGGACTGGGCGCCGAAGACGGTCCACTCCGTGTCCGCGACGATGCCGGCGGTCACCAGCTCGCGCCAGGCCTTGTCGACCTTGGTCAGCAGCGAGCCCGATGCCATCGGGATGACCACCTGGGCCGGGATCCGCCAGCCGAGCTGCTCGGCGATCTCGTAGCCCATCGTCTTCGAGCCCTCGGCGTAGTAGGGCCGGACGTTCTGGTTGACGAAGGCAGCGTCCTCGAACTCGTCGGTCTCGGCCAGCTCGCTGGTCAGCCGGTTGACGTCGTCGTAGGAGCCGTCGACGGCGACCAGCGCCTGCCCGTAGACCGCCGACTGGACGATCTTGCCCGGCTCCAGGTCGCTGGGGACGAACACGTAGGAGGGCCACCCGTTGCGGGCGGCGTGCGCGGCGACCGAGTTGGCCAGGTTGCCGGTCGAGGCGCAGGCGATCTTCCGGTAGCCGAAGCCCTTGGCCGCGGTGGCGGCCAGGCTGACCACGCGGTCCTTGAACGAGTGCGTGGGGTTGGCCGAGTCGTCCTTGACCCACAGCCCGCCGGTGATGCCGAGCTCGTCGGCCAGCCGGTCGGCCCGGACCAGCGGGGTCATCCCCGGGTCGAGGGTGACGCGGGACGCCGGGTCCTGCCCCACCGGCAGCAGCGCCGCGTAGCGCCAGATGTTCTGCGGGCCGGCCTCGATCTGCTCGCGGGTGACCGCGGCGAGCAGGCCCTTGTCGTAGTCGACCTCGAGCGGGCCGAAGCACTCGGCGCAGGCGTGCTCGGCGATCAGCCCGAAGGTCGCGCCGCAGTTGCGGCAGACCAGGCCCTTGGCCGGGTTCGGGGCGATCTGCCCACCCGCCGACGAGTCGGCCTGGAGAGAACCGGGAGCGGTCAGTGTCATGCGACGACTACCTCCTCATCTTCCCCGCGTCGGGCCGTCGAGCCGCGCGGGACGGAATTGGCACCTCCTCGCCGCACGGGTGCGGCGAGCGGTTGCCGGGGCTTCGTCGGGCCGTGTCCCTCTGCCCCTCTGGATGAGTGGAACGCCGTGAGCCTACCCGGGCGGCGGCCGGGACGGCGGGACCGCCAGGATGACCGGGTGGCCGCACGCATCGTCTACACCGACCTGGACGGCACGATGGTCGGCCCGCGGGGGTCGTTCTGGCACACCGCCGGCCGGGAGCTGACCGACTCCCCCGCCGCCGCGCTGCTGGAGCTGCACCGCGCCGGGGTCGCCCTGGTGCTCGTCTCCGGCCGCACCTCCGCCCAGCTGCTGGAGGCCGCGCGCATCTTCGCCGCCGACGGCGCGATCGCCGAGCTGGGCTCGCTGGTCAGCTGGGCGGGCGGCGCGGAGAGCCATCTGCTCGCCGGGGAGCTGCCCGGGGCGTACGCCGGCCGGACACCCATGGACGTGCTCGCCGAGCTCGGCGTCGTCGAGGCGCTGCTCGCCGAGCACCCCGGCCGGCTGGAGTGGCACGAGCCCTGGCACACCACCCACTCCGCCGACGCCCTGCTGCGCGGCCGGGTGGACACGGCCGCGGTCGACGCCTGGCTGGCCGAGCGCGGCTGGGGCTGGCTGACCATGAACGACAACGGCGCCGTCCCGGCCGCCGCGCGGATGCGGCTGGACGAGGCGGCGCTGCCGCCGCACGTCTACCACCTGATGCCGCGCGGCATCTCCAAGGGCGCGGCCATCACCTGGGACCTGGCCCGCCGCGGGCTCACCGCCGACGACGCGGTCGCGATCGGCGACAGCGTCAGCGACCTGGAGATGGCCCCCGCCGTCGGCCGGCTGTGGGTGACCGCCAACGGCGCGGCGGTCGCGGGCATGGCCGAGCTGCTGGCCGCCCTGCCCAACGTCTCGGTCACCGATGCCCCGATGGGCGAGGGCTGGGCCCAGGCGGTCCGCGCCTCGCTCCCGCCGGCCGGCTAGCTCGTGACGTCCTTGCGGGCGAAGTGGTGGAACGCCAGCGCGGTGAACAGCGCCGACCAGACCAGCCCCTGTACGACGCCGCGGAACAGGTCGCCGGAGTCGACCGGGGTCTGCAGCAGATCGGTCCACGCGTAGTTGAACGCGGTGGGGAACCAGTCGCGGATCGCCCCGAGCTGCTCGACCTGCTCCAGGACGGCGAAGACGATCGTGGTGAACACCGACCCGCCGACCGCGGCCAGCGGGGCGTCGGTCACCGTGGACAGCCAGAAGGCCAGCGAGCCGACGACCAGCAGGTGCACGGTCAGGTAGCCGAGCATCCCGGCCAGCCGCAGGTACGCCGTCCCCTGGTCCAGCGCCACGCCGACCGGGGTCTGCACGTCGCCGAAGCCGAACGCGATCCCGCCGGCGACCACCGCAACCGCGACCAGCAGCAGCATCGAGCCGACCGACATCACCAGCGCGGCCAGCCACTTCTGCCGGAGCAGCCGCATCCGCGGGATCGGCGTCGCCAGTGCGTACCGCAGCGACCCCCACGAGGCCTCGCTGGCGATCGTGTCCCCGAAGAAGAGCGCGAACACGACGACCAGGAAGAACCCGGTGGTCGCGAAGAGCACGAACAGAGTGAGGTTCAGCCCGCTGGCCGAGGCGACGTCGACCAGGTTGACCCGGGTGTTCTCCTCCGCCTCCTCCGTGCCGCCCAGTTGCAGCGCGCCGATCAGGATCAGCGGCAGCGCCGCCATCAGCGCGACGACGCCGAGGGTGCGCCGGCGCTTGAACTGACGGCGCAGCTCCACGCCGAGCTGCAGGGTGCGGCCGGGCCGGTACCCGGGCGCGGCCCCCGTCGACGGAACCGTGGCGCTGCTCATGACTCCCCCACCAGTGACAGGAACGCGTCCTCCAGCCGCCGGCGCGGGGTGAGCTGGTCGACGGCGACCCCGGCCTGCACCAGGGCGCTCAGCGCGGCCGCCCGGCTGGTCGGCCCGAGGTCGACCACCAGGCCCTCGTCGGTGCGCTCGACCGGCCCCACCCCCGGGAGCCCGGCGAGCACCTCGGCGGCGTGCGCCGGATCGGCGTCGTCGGCGAGCCCGATCAGCACCGACCCACCGGTGCCGACGATCTCCTCGACCGTGCCCTGGGCGATCTTCTGGCCCTTGGCCATGACGACGACGTGGCTGCAGGTCTGCTCGATCTCGCTCAGCAGGTGGCTGGAGACGATCACGGTCCGGCCGGTCTCGGCGTAGGAGCGCAGGACGTCGCGCATGGCGTGGATCTGCGGCGGGTCCAGCCCGTTGGTCGGCTCGTCGAGCACCAGCAGGTCGGGCAGGCCGAGCATCGCCTGGGCGATCGCCACCCGCTGCCGCATGCCCTGGCTGTAGCTGCGCACCGGCTTGTCCAGCGCCGCGCCCAGGCCGGCGACCTCGATCGCCTCGTCCATGTGCGCGTCGGCCGGCGGCCGGCCGGTCGCGGCCCAGTAGAGGGTCAGGTTGTCCCGGCCGGACAGGTGCGGCTGCAGTCCGGTGCCCTCGACGAAGGAGCCCAGCCGGGACAGCACCGGCGCGCCGGGCCCGGCGGCGTGGCCGAACACCTCGATCCGCCCCTCGGTGGGCCGGATGAGGCCCATCAGCATCCGCAGCGACGTCGTCTTGCCCGCGCCGTTCGGGCCCAGCAGCCCGAGCACCTGGCCACGGCGTACCTCGAAGGAGAGGTCCCGGACGGCGACGAAGCCGTCCTTGTAGGCCTTGGTGACCCCGGTGAACCGCAGCGGCACGTCCTCGCCGTCGGCGGCGGGGGTGTCCGCGCGGCGGCGACGGCGGCCCCACAGCACCGCGGCGAGCCAGCCGAGCAGCCCGAGGGCGGCGAGCACCGCGAGCAGCACCCACCAGCGGGTCGTGCCCGCCGTGGCCTGCACCTCCCCGGCGGCCTCGGGCACCGCCAGCGCCGCGCCGCCGGCCAGGCCGACGGTGTACACCGACGCATCGGCCGGCAGGGCGTACCCCTGGTCGGTGGAGGAGACGACGACGCGCATGGTGTGGCCGGCCTCGAACCGGTGCACGATCGCCGGCAGGGTGACCGCCACCTCGGTGGGCGCGGCCGGGTCGGTGGAGACGTCGGTCAGCGCGAGCGGTGAGACCAGCCCGGCGGGCAGGACCGTCGCGCCGTCGGGGCCGACGTCGTAGAGCTTCGCGAACAGCGTGGCCGCGCCGGTGGGCGAGGAGACGGCGAGCCGCACCCGCGGGGCGCCGACCACCTCGACCGCCTCGTCCAGCTCCGCGCTCGCGAAGGCGGCGAACTGCCCGGGGACCTCCAGGGTGCCGCCGCTGAGCGCGGCGCCGATGCCACCCAGCCCGGGCACGGTGGTGAGCGCCGCCGGGCTGCCACCGGCCGGGGTGACCACCGGCTGGGTGCCGCCCTCGATCGCGACGTCGAGCCGGGTGGCCGGGTCGCCGGTGAGGCCGGGGTAGTCGTCGGCCTCGACGGTGCGTGAGCCGCCCTGCACCCGGCCGACACCGCTCCCCAGCCCGGTGGGGGCGGGGTACTGGAAACCGGCGGGGTCGACGGCGCCGTCGCGCAGGTGGGCGTCGAACCAGCCGGCCACCTGGTCGCGCAGGTCGGCGGTGACCCGGTCCGAGGCGCCGGCGTCGTGACCGCCGTCGTACCAGGTGACCTGCACGGGAGTGCCGTTGGCGGCGATGCCGCGGGCGTTGGCGTCGGCCTCGCCGAGGCCGAACAGCGAGTCCTGGGTGCCCTGGATCAGCAGCGTCGGGGCGGTGATCCGGTCCAGCACGCCCGCCGGGCTGTTCCGCTCCAGGAGGTCGGCGATCTCCGGGGTGAGGGTGCCGCTGCTGGCCGCCTCCTGGTAGGCGGCGCAGATCTCGGGGCGGAAGCGTCCGCAGGTCAGCGCCTGGGCGACGGCGGCCTGGTCAGCGCCGGCCACCTCGCCGGGCGGGCCGTTCCCGGCGGGCGGGCCGTCGCCGGTGGGCGCCGCCCCCATGCCGAAGAACAGGCCGGCCCACAGCCGCTTGAAGACCCCGGCGTCGGTGGTGCGCGGGGCGGCCGCCGGCGTGCCGGCGTCCTCGACGATGCCCGAGGCGTCGGGGAAGAGGGCCGTGCTGAGGGAGTTCCAGGTGATCTGCGGGGCGATCGCGTCGATCCGCTGGTCGTAGGCGGCCGCCAGCAGGCTGAGCGCCCCGCCGTAGGAGGCGCCGGCCACGCCCACCCGGGGGTCGCCGGCCTCGTCGAGCAGCACGTCGTCACGCTCGGCGAGCCGGTCGAGCAGGGTGCGGACGTCGGCGACCTCGTAGCGGGGGTCGTCCAGGCCGATCTGCCCGGTGCTCGCGCCGAACCCCCGCGCGGACCAGGCGAGCACGACGAAGCCCCGTCCGGCGAGGTCCCGGGCGTCGTCGGCCACCGACTGCTTGCTGCCGCCGAAGCCGTGGGCGAGCAGCACCGCCGGGGCCGGGGCGTCCGCGGTCGCGGAGGCCGGCAGGTAGAGGGTGGTGTCCAGCTCGACCGCGTCCGCGCCGCTGCCGGAGGCGATCCGGGCGTCCTCGGTCCGCACGTCCTCCGCCGCCCGCGCGGGGCTGCCGGAGCCGGCGGCCACCACGGCGACGACCGCGCCGAGGGTCAGCAGGACGACGAGGAGGGCGGTGGGGAGGGCGGCCGCCGCCGACCGTGCGCCGAGGCGCGGGCCGGGGCGCGCCGGCCCGGGAGCAGAGCGCACGAAGGCGGCAACGCGCGAGCGGCCCGGGTGGTTCCGGCCGCCGGGGTGTCTCAGGGCCGCCAGTTCCCGGTGGCGACGACGACCAGGCCGGGCGACGGCTGGCCGGGGACCTCGAAGAAGCGCGCGGCCGGGCCGGTGAGCTCGGGGAACTGCTCGATGAGCTGGCTCGCCGCCTCCTCCTGGACCGGGTCGCCGGCGGTGAAGTAGACGGTGCTGACGGCGATGTCGGAGCCCGGGTAGCCGCCGGTGCCGGCGACCTCCCAGCCGCCGCCGGAGAACTGCTCGCCGAGGTCGCCGGCCAGGCCGTTGATGGCCGTGCTGTTGAGCACCGTGATCGGGGCGCGCACCGGCCCGACCGGCACCGCCGGCGGGGTGGACACGACCTGCTCCGCCGCCGTCGTCTCCGGCTCCGCGGAGGACGGGGCGGGTGGTACGGAGCTGGTCACCGGGGTCTGGGCGGAGGTCTCCTGGGTGCCCGGCGAGGTGAACGACCAGACGCTGAGCACGGTGAGCGCGACCAGCACGACGGCGAGCGCGCCCAGCGCCGCGCGGCGGGGCAGCCGACGGGCCGCGCTCCCGCTCCCGTCGGGGGACGCGTCGACGGAGTCGGCGCGGGTCGCGCCGGCGCCCTTCTCCGCCTTGCGGCGCGCGGCGTCGGCGGCCTGGCGCTCGGCCCGCTGGGCCGCCCGCCCACCGACAGTGGCGGCGGTCTCGGGGGCTCGCCCGGTGGCCGCGGCCTCCTCCAGCGCCTCACGGCGACGGCGGGACTCGGTGAGCCGGTCCATGCCGGACGGCTCGGGCTCGGGGGCGGAGGCAGGGACAGCGGCGGGTGGCAGCGGCTCGGCGGCCGGGCGGGCGGGCGCCGAGGCCGGCGCCTGGGCCGGGGCACCCCAGGCGGACTCGGCGGGTGCGGCGCCGGAGACCCGCTGGGTGCTGTGCTGGGCCGGCGGTCCGGCCGCGGGCCGGCGCGACGGACGGCCGGCGTCGACCCGCTGCGTGGCGTCGGCAGGTGCTGCGGCGGTCGCCGCAGGACGACGGGAGGGTGCGCCGGCGTCCACCCGCTGGGTGACGTCGGCCGGGGCCGGGGCGGACGCCCGGCCGGGAGCCGTGCGGGGCGGGGTCGCCGGGGACGGTGCGACGGCCACGTGGCTGGTGGCGGGTGCGTGGCTGGTGGCGGGTGCGTGGCTGGTGGCGGGTGCGTGGGCGGGCGCGGGCGCACCGCGGCGGGCCGACGGGACGGCGGGGCGCCCGGCGACCACGGGCGCACCACCGATGGCGGTGGCCGGCCCGGTCGCGGGCGGCACGGCGGCGGGAACGGGCGGCGCGGCGTCGGTCCGCCGGCGACCGGTACCCGCCGGCGCGGCGGCGCCGGGGCGCTCCGGTGGGCGGCGGACAGCGGCGTCCCCGACGGAGGGGAGCTGGCCCTCACGGCGTCGTTCGGCCCGGCTCTGCCGGGGCATGGTCATGGCACCGTCGGTGGTCGCCGCCGGCTGGTCGGCCACACGTCTCTGGGCCGCGGCCTCTCGCCGGGCGGTGGGCTCTGGCCGGGCGCCCGGTTCGCGCCGGGAGTCGGCACGACGCCGACCGACGGCGACGTCCGTCTCCGGCTGGTTTCCGTCACCGCCTGGCGCCGCATGCCTCCCCACAGTGAGTGAGGCTAGACGGCTCAGCCGTCGCTGCCCAGGACATCGCCGTGGCGTGCTCGCTGTCGCACCGCACGCATCCTGCGCAACCGGCGTACCAGCAGCGGGTCGGCGGCCAACGCCTCCGGACGGTCGACCAGCGCGTTGAGCAGCTGGTAGTACCGGGTCGCCGAGAGCCCGAACCGCTCGCGGATGGCCGCCTCCTTCGCCCCGGCGAACCGCCACCAGTGCCGCTCGAAGGCCAGCACCGCACGGTCGCGCTCGGCCAGGCCGGCCGGCACCACATCCGCACCCGCCCCGGCGTCGGCCTCGGCAGGTGCCGGGGGGACGGCGGACGCGGTCTCGGTGCTCATGGGTGCTGCCTCCGGGAGGTCGGGCGCCGTGGGCGCCGGTGGTCGATCGCGGTCGACGGTAGCCCCGGGCACCGACAGTCCCGGGCAACCCGCGGCGCGCGCCGGGGATGCCGGCGCACCCGGTCAGAGACCGGCGGGCATCGGCTCGGCGGCGGCGGCGCGCCGCGCCGCCCGGGCGGCCCGCAGGCTGTCCGCGCTGAAGACGGCCAGCGCCACCCACACGATGGCGAACCCCGCCAGCCGGGCCGGCGGCATCGGCTCCCCGTAGACGAAGACGCCGATGGACAACTGCATGAGCGGGGTGACGTACTGCAGCAGGCCGACGGTCGACAGCGGCACCCGCCGGGTCGCCGCGGCGAACAGCAGCAGCGGCACGGCGGTGGCCAGGCCCGAGCTCACCAGCAGGAGGGTGTGACCGGCGCCGGCATGGCCGAACGCGGCCTGCCCGTCGGACTCCAGGAGGCCCATGACCACCAGCGCCGGGAGGAACACCACGGCGGTCTCGACGAGCAGGCCCGGCGCCGCATCGACCCGGACCACCTTCTTCATCAGGCCGTACAGGCCGAAGCTGGACGCCAGGGCCAGCGCGATCCACGGCGGGTGCCCGTAGTCGACGGTGAGCACCACCACCGCCGCCAGGGCGATGCCCACGGCCACCCACTGCAGCCGGCGCAGCCGTTCCCGGAACACCAGCACGCCGAGGACGACGCTGACCAGCGGGTTGATGAAGTAGCCCAGCGACGCCTCGACCACGTGCCCGGAGTTGACCGCGTAGACGTAGACCAGCCAGTTCACCGAGATCAGCCCGGCGGCGGCGGCCAGCACCAGCAGCGCCCGCCGGTCACCGACGGCCCGCCGTACCTGCCCCCAGCCGCGGCGCACGCTCAGCAGCAGGGCGACGAACAGCAGCGACCAGGCGACCCGGTGCGCGACGATCTCCAGTCCGCCGGCGGGTTCCAGCAGCGGGAAGTAGAGCGGGAACAGCCCCCACAGGGAGTAGGCCCCGAGACCGGCGAGCACCCCGACCCGACGTTCGTCCACCGGCGCACCGTACGCCCGCCGCGGCGGTGGGTTGCGCGCGGCAACCAGCCGGCGGGACCCGTCGGCGACCGCCGCCCCGTCGTCCTACCGTGGGCACGTGCCTGCCGGACGCCCCAACCCGGTCCAGTGGCTCTGGTACGCCTACGGGGGCGGCCTGCCGCCGCACCTGGCCGACTGGGTGCTGGCCGACACCACCGGGCCCACCTGGGTGGGCCGGCACCTGCTGCGCGCCCTGGTCCAGCTCACGCCGGTGCTCGTGCTGTGCCTGCTTGTCCCGCCCGTGCCCCTGGGGATCCGGATCACGGCGGCGGTCGGCGGCCTGGTCATCGGGGGCATGTTCGCCGTCGCCTACATGACCGAGACCACCGAGCACCGCGCGGTCAAGGCCGGGTGGCCACCCGGGACGACGGCGCGACTGCGTGCCGAGCGCGTCGAGCGCGAACGGCTCGAGCGCCGCGCCCGGTACCGGTCCGGCGGCGCCGGCAGCTTCGACTGAGGGCCACCGGCAGGATGTCGCCGTGCACCCCTGCTTCTCCCGCCGCGCCCTGCTCGTCGGCGCCACCGCCGGCCTGGGCGCCGGCACGCTGACCGCCTGCGCCGGCGCCGACGTCCCCGAGGTCACCGGCGCATCGGCGGGCAGCCGGCTGGTGGCGCTCGGCGAGATCCCCGTCGGCGGCAGCTACGAGCTGTCGGTGGACGGCCGGCGGATCGTGCTGAGCCGTCCGGCGGACGACGTCGTCGTCGCGTTCGACGCCGCCTGCACGCACCAGGGCTGCGCCGTCCGGCCGGCCGACGACGAGCGGCTGGCCTGCCCGTGCCACGGCTCGGTGTTCGACGCCGGCACCGGGGAGGCCCTGACCGGACCCGCGAGCGAGCCGCTGGCCCCGGTGGCGGTGCAGGTGTCCGGCACCGACGTCGTCCTCGCCTGAGCGGCGTCAGTCCTCGACGCGGAAACCGATCTTGAGGGTGACCTGGAAGTAGGCGACGTCGCCGTCGACGACCTGACCGCGGATCTCGCTGGTCTGGAACCACTCGATGTGCCGCACGGTCTCCGACGCCTTGCGGATGGCGGTGCGGACGGCGTCGTCGACGCTGGTGGTGGAGCTGCCGACGATCTCGCTCAGCCGGTAGACGTGGTCGCTCACGACGGACTCCTCGCGGGGGGGGGTGCTGCCCGGGCGGCAGCGGTCGCACCGACCCTGACACGCGACCGCGCACCCCGCGAGCGGGAGGAGAGCCCCATGTCCGGATTGAACGGACGACCTTTCGCTTACAAGGCGAGTGCTCTACCACTGAGCTAATGGGGCGAGGCCGAGGCCGGCGTCGAGGCTACCGGCCGCCCCCTCCGCCGGGCACCCGCGCTGCCGGTCCGCCGGGCCGGGGAGAGGATCGGCGTCATGACGAACCCGGTGGTGGCGGTCCTCGGTACGGGCGTGATGGGCGCGGGCATGGTGCAGTCCCTGCGCCGGGCGGAGGTCCCGGTGCGGATGTGGAACCGCACCGGCGACAAGGCCCGGGCGTTGACCCCCACCGGCGCGGAGGCGTTCGACTCCCCCGCCGAGGCGGTCGCCGGGGCCGACGTCGTGCTCACCATGCTCTTCGACGCCGACGCCGCGATCGAGGTGGTCCGGCAGGCCGGGCCACCGGCCGGCACGGTCTGGCTGCAGTGCTCGACGGTGGGCGTCGAGGGCGCCGACCGGGTCGCCGAGGTCGCCCGGGAGCTCGGCCTCGTCCTCGTCGACTGCCCGGTGCTGGGCACCCGGCAGCCGGCCGAGCAGGGCCAACTGGTCATGCTCGCCTCCGGGCCAGCCGAGCAGCGGGAACGGCTGGCCCCGCTGCTGGACGCGATGGGGCGCAAGACGGTGTGGGCGGGCGAGGCCGGCGCGGGCAGCCGGCTGAAGATGGCCTGCAACGCCTGGCTCGTCTCGATCAGCGTGGGCACCGCGCAGTCCGTCGCCCTGGCCCGAGGGCTCGGGGTCGATCCGCAGCTGTTCCTCGATGCCGTCGACGGCGGCCCGATGGACACCCCCTACGCGAAGCTCAAGGCCGGCAACATGCTCACCGGCGAGCACCCGGTGAGCTTCGGCCTGACCGGCGCCACGAAGGACGCCCGGCTGATCCGCTCCGCGCTGCAGCTCGCGGGGGTGCCCGACCAGTTCGACGCCGCGGCGGTCGCGCTGATGGAGCGGGCGATCGAGCGGCTGCCCGACCCGGGTGCGGTGGACCTGAGCGCGCTGATCGAGGGGTTCGCCCCGGACGGCGCCTGACCGACGAGGGCGCCGGGTTGCCTCAGGCCGCGTCGGAGCCGGCCGCCGGGTCACCGGAGACGTAGGCGGCGGGGTCGCTGTCGACGGTGGCCCCCTCGGCCAGCCACCGGGCGAAACCGGCCGGGTCGCGGCGTTCCAGCTCGTCGAGCGCCTCCTGCCGACGGCGGACCAGCTCCTGCCGGGCACGCGGCTCGCGCACCTGCCCCAGCGCCGCGGAGGTGCGCACCCACTCCCGGCCCAGCGCCGCCACGCTCATCGCGTGCGCCCAGGCTCCGGGGCGGAGCTCCCCCGAGCCCACCACCGGAGTCCCGCTGCCCGGCCCGCCCGGGGGCAGCGGGACGACGTCGGCCAGCCCCGTCGTCGGCCGCGGCGTGGACCGCTGCCCCCGGTTCCGCCGGCCGGAGGAGAGCAGCCACCGGACCACCAGCCAGGCGAGCCCGCAACCGACCAGCAGGGTGGTCACGACGCCACCGGCGGCCACCGCGCTGCCGTTGAGCACGAGCAGGACGCCGACCGTTCCGGCGGCCGCGCGCCAGCCCGCCTCGGCCACCTGGTGCCGTGGCCGTGCCGGCACCGACTCCCGCGCGACGCCGACGGCCACGCAGGCGCTGACCACGGCGGCGAGCACCACCGCGATCAGGCCGGCACCGCCCAGGGCGGCGGCTCCGATCGCCGCCAGCACGGCACCGAGGCCGAACAGCAGGGCGAGTCCGATGCGGGCGGGCGCACGACGGAGCACCGGGGACCTCCGGGACGGGGAGCTGCGCACAGTACGGCGACGGGCAACACGGCGACGGGCAGGGCGGCGGGTCGGCGCCCGCGGACCAGGAGTTCCCCGGAATCGGCCGGTTCACGCCCGCCGAAGCGGCCGCCGGCGCGCCGCGCCCCGCCGGACGGCACGATGACCCCCCGTGGACGGCTCGATGGTGGACCTCGGACCGGGGCTGGCGGTCGCCGTCGTCGCCCTGACGGCGCTGGCCGCGGTCGCGGGGCGGCTGTCCGGCCTCGGCCAGGAGCGACCGGTCCTGGTGGCGGCGGTACGGGCGGCCGCACAGCTGGCGGCCGTCTCGGTTGTCCTGGTCGCGGTCGTCTCGTCGTTGTGGCTGTCGGCGGCGTTCGTGCTGCTCATGGTCGGTGTCGCCGGGGTGACCGCCGCCGGCCGGATCACCGGCCGCCCGCTGCGCTCCCCCGGCGCGGGTCCCCGGGTGCGCGCCACCGTCCTGGCGATCGTGGCCGGCGCGGCACCCGTCGTCGCCCTGGTGCTGGCCAGCGGCGCGGTACCGCTGCGCGGGGCGGCGGTGATCCCGGTCGCCGGCATCGTGATCGGCGGCGCGATGACCGCGACCTCGCTGGCCGGCCGCCGGCTGCGCGACGAGCTGGACCAGCGGCGCGGCGAGGTCGAGGCCGCGCTGTCGGTCGGGCTGCTCCCCCGGGACGCCGTCCTGGAGGTGGCCCGCCCGGTGGCCGCCACGGCGCTGGTGCCGGCGCTGGACCAGACCCGGACGGTCGGGCTGGTCACGCTGCCCGGCGCATTCGTCGGCGTCCTCCTGGGCGGCGGGAGCGCGCTGGAGGCCGGTGCGGCCCAGCTGCTGGTGCTCGTCGGCCTGCTGGCCGCGGAGGCGATCGCCGTCTGGGTGACCACCGAGCTGGTCGCCCACGGCGACCTGCGCGCGTGAACCGACGCTTCCAGGGAACTCACAGCCCACCACCAGCCTCGGCCCAGAGCCGGGACGCACAGTGGTGTCATCGCGGCGGGGAGGTCCTGCCGCGACGTGGGAGGACCAGCGACGATGACTGAGCAGAACCGCCCGGCCGACGACACCGCGTCGGACCGCACCCCGGCCGCCGGGAGCTCCAGCGGCGGCTGGCCGGCTCCGGCTCCGGCTCCGGCTCCGGCTCCGGCTCCGCAGGGTCCGGCTCCGGCTCCGCAGGGTCCGACCACCCCGCAGACCGCCCCCGGTGCCCACTCGACGGGCCAGCCGGCGAGCCAGGCCCCGGCCACCGGCTGGCAGGCGCCCGGCGCCCCGGCCACCGGCTGGCACGCCCCGGCCGCCGGCACCGGGTTCGGCGCCGAGCGTCAGCAGACCCAGCAGTTCGCCGCCCCCGCCGGCGGCCACCGCCCCTGGCCGCCGGCCGGCTGGGGCGCGCAGCACACCGCACAGCAGCCCACGTACGGCGGCCAGCCCGGCGCCCTGCCGCCGGCCTTCACCCCGCCCGCCGCGGCCAAGCCGGCCGGCCGCTGGAAGATGGGCCTGGCCGGCCTGGTCGCCGGCGCCCTGATCGGCGGCGGCGCCGGTGCCGGGGTGGCCACGCTCACCGACAACGGCGGGTCGTCCACGCCGGGCACGGCGAGCGCGCAGAGCGTCACGATCACCGACCCCGAGCGGGCGACGACGGCGACCGCCGCGGCGGCCAAGGCCGCGCCGAGCGTGGTGACCCTCTACGTGAGCTCCGGCTCCGGGTCGGGCTCCGGCTCGGGTGTGGTCCTCACCGAGGACGGCTACGTGCTGACCAACAACCACGTGGTGTCCCTCGACGGCGCGGGCGGGAACGCCACGGTGCAGGTGCGCACCAGCGACGGCACGCTGTACGACGCCACGGTGGTCGGCACCGAGCCGTCCTCGGACCTGGCCGTGGTGCGGCTGACCGACGCCAGCGGGCTCACGCCGGCCGGGTTCGCCGACTCCGACGAGGTGCAGGTCGGCGACCTCGCGGTGGCCATCGGCGCCCCGCTGGGGCTGTCCAACACGGTCACCGACGGAATCATCAGCGCGACCAACCGCGCCGTGCAGACCGGCTCGACCCAGGACGAGAACACCGTGATCGACGCGATCCAGACCGACGCGGCGATCAACCCCGGCAACTCGGGTGGCGCGCTGGTCGACGCCGCCGGCGAGGTGATCGGCATCAACACCGCGATCGCCACGGTCCCCTCCAGCGGCCTGCCCGGCCAGGACTCGCAGAGCGGCAACATCGGCGTCGGCTTCGCCATCCCGTCGAACACCGCGCAGCGCATCGCGCAGCAGATCATCGAGACCGGCTCGGCCAGCCACGCGCTGCTGGGCGTCAAGGCCCGCACGGCGTCCGCCAACGGCTCCCCCGTCGGCACCGGCGCCCAGCTGGTCGACGTCGACCCCGGCAGCCCGGCGGCCGACGCCGGGCTCCGGTCCGGCGACGTGATCACCGCGGTGGGCGACCGGGCGATCACCACCTCCACCGAGCTGACCGCGGCGATCCGCAGCGCGGAGCCCGGCGACACGGTCACCCTCACCGTGCGCCGCGGTGCGGACAGCCAGCAGGTCGACGTCACCCTCGACGAGACCAGCTGACCACTGGGCCCCAACCCGCAACGACAGGGACCCCGCAGCCGCACCCCGCGGCTGCGGGGTCCTCGTCGTTGCTCCTAGGCTCGTGCGGGTGCCGGGCCCGCAGCAGTCACCGTCCCTGGCCGTTCCCCTCGCCGGAGCGCTCGACGACCCGCAGCGGGCCGCCGACCTGCGCAGGATGAAGCGGCTGGCCACCGGGCTGTTCGGGCTCGCCGCCGCCGTCTTCCTGGGCTGCGTGCTGCTGGGCGAGGACGCCGGGGCGTGGGTCGGCTACGTGCGCGCGACCGCGGAGGCGTCGATGGTGGGCGCGCTCGCCGACTGGTTCGCGGTGACCGCCCTGTTCCGGCACCCGCTGCGGCTGCCGATCCCGCACACCGCGGTCATCCCGCGCAAGAAGGACCAGATCGGCACCAGCCTGGGCACGTTCGTGCAGGAGAACTTCCTGACCCGGGCGGTGGTCGAGGAGCGGCTGGCCACCGTCGACGTCCCCGGCCGACTCGGGGCCTTCCTGGCCTCCCCCGGCCGTGCGGAGCGGCTCGCCGGGGACGCCGGCGCCGCGCTGGGCGCGCTCACCGACCTGCTCAAGGACGACGAGCTGCAGCCGGCCGTCGCGGGCTTCGTCGACCGCAAGCTCCGGGAGACCCCTGCCGCCCCCGCCGTCGCGCGGGGCCTGGAGCTGATGGTCGACGGCGATCGGCACCAGGAGGTGCTGTCCGCGGCACTGACCGGGCTGGCGAACTTCCTGGCGGACAACCGGCTGGTGTTCCGCGCGCGGCTGGGCGACGCCTCCCCCGCCTGGGTCCCCGACTGGGTCGACGACCGGGTGTTCGACCGGGTGTTCGACCTGCTACAGGGCTTCCTCGCCGAGGTCGGCGCCGACCCGCGGCACGAGCTGCGGCGCAGCTACGACCAGCGACTGCGCGCCTACGTCCACCGGCTCCGCACCGACCCGGCGGCCGCTGTCCGGGTGGAGCAGTTCAAGGAGGAGCTGCTCGACCACCCGGCGGTGCGCACCTGGTCGGGGTCGCTGTGGACGACGGCGAAGACCGCCGTGGTCACCGCCGCCGCCGACCCGGACTCCGAGCTGCGCGCCCGGGTGGTCGGCCTGATCCGCTCCGGCGCCGGGGTGCTGCAGACCGACCCGACGGTCCGGGAGCTGGTGCAGCGCCAGTCGGTGCGCGCGGCCGGCTACGTCGTCGAGCGCTTCGCCGGCGACGCCGCGGACCTGGTCGGCAGCACGGTGGCCCGCTGGGACACCGAGGAGACCAGCCGCCGCATCGAGCTGCAGGTCGGCCGGGACCTGCAGTGGATCCGGGTCAACGGCACCGTCGTCGGCGGCCTGGCCGGGCTGGTCATCTACACGATCGCCCAGCTGCTCGGCTAGCCATCGCAGCGGCGAGGTCGCCCTGCGAGGTGCCGCCGAGGAGTGCGCCCGGAGGGTCCGCGATCGAGTGGTGGAGCGGCTACGTGCTCAGCCGCGGCGGGCGGTGGCGGCGGCGAAGAGGGCGATGGAGGCGGCGACGCTGACGTTGAGCGACTCGGTGTCCCGGGTGATCGGGATGGAGACCACGACGTCGCAGCGCTCGCGCACCAGCCGGGACAGGCCGGCGCCCTCGGCACCGACCACCAGGGCGACCGGGTCGGCCAGCCCGTCGTACTCGTGGATGCTCATGTCCCCGTCGGCGGCCAGGCCCACGGTCTGCAGGCCGGCGTCCTGGTAGGAGGCCAGGCTGCGGGCCAGGTTGGTCGCCCGGGCGACCTGCAGCCGCGCCGCGGCGCCGGCGCTGGTGCGCCAGGCCGAGCCGGTCATGCCGACGGCCCGGCGCTGCGGGATGACCACGCCGTGCGCGTCGAAGGCGGCCGCCGAACGGATGATCGCGCCCAGGTTGCGCGGGTCGGTGACCCCGTCCAGCGCCACCAGCAGCGGCGGGCGGCCGGAGTTCCGGGCGATGTCGAGCAGGTCGTCGGGGTGCGCGTAGTCGTAGGGCGGCACCATCAGGCCGATGCCCTGGTGCAGCGCCCCGTCGCTCATCCGGTCGAACTCGGCCCGGCCGACCTCCATCAGCGGCAGACCGCGGTCGGCGGCCAGCTGCACCGACTCGGCGATCCGCTCGTCGGTGGCCGCACCGCCCCGGGCGTCGCCGGTGACCACGTAGAGCGCGGTCGCCGGGATCTGCGCGCGCAGGGCCTCCAGCACCGGGTTGCGGCCCAGCAGCAGCTCGGGGGCGTCCTCGTTGCGCTGCCGCGCGCGGGCGCGGTCGTCGCGCCGGGCAGCGACCGCCTGGGCCTTCTTGTAGGCCGGGTGGTGCGGTCGCGCCGCCGCCGGCGGGGTGGCGCCCCGGCCGGCCAGCGACCGGCGGTTCTTGCCCCCGGTGCCGGTCGTCGCGCCCTTCTTGCTCGCGCCGCTCGTGCGGCCGCGCCGCTGGCTGTTGCCGGCCATCAGGTCAGCTCCCATCGTGTGCCCTGGGGGGTGTCCTCGACCTGCACGCCCAGGGCGCCGAGCTGGTCACGGATGGCGTCGGCGGCCGCGTAGTCCTTGCGGGCGCGGGCCGCGGTGCGCTGCTCGAGCGCGAGGTGCACCAGGCCGTCGGTGACCTCGACCAGGCGCCGGTCACCGGCGTCGGCCCACTGCGGGTCGAGCGGGTCCAGGCCCAGCACGGCGAGCCCGCCGCGGACCGCGCCGAGCAGCTCGGCGACCCGGTCGGCGTCGCCGTCGGCCAGGGCACTGTTGCCGGCGCGCACCTGCTCGTGCAGGTGGGCGACGGCGGCGGGGGTGCCCAGGTCGTCGTCCATCGCGGCAGCGAACTCCGGGGTGGCGACCGGCTTGCCGGAGTCCGCCCCGACCCGCTCGGCCGCCTTGCGGACGAAGGACTCGATCCGGCGGTAGGCGACCCCGGCCTCCTCCAGCGCGGCCTCGGTGAACTCGATCGTCGACCGGTAGTGCGGGGCCACCAGGTAGTAGCGCAGCTCGACCGGGCGCACCCGCCGGACGACCTCGTCGACCAGCGCGGTGTTGCCCAGCGACTTGCTCATCTTCTCGCCGCCCATGGTCACCCAGGCGTTGTGCAGCCAGTACCGGGCGAACCCGTCACCGGCGGCCTGGGACTGGGCACGCTCGTTCTCGTGGTGCGGGAAGCGCAGGTCGAGCCCGCCGCCGTGCACGTCGAACTCCGCACCCAGGTACTTCTCGGCCATCGCCGAGCACTCCAGGTGCCAGCCGGGTCGGCCGCGCCCCCAGGGCGTCGGCCAGGAGGCGGTGTCCGGCTCGCCGGGCTTGGCCGCCTTCCACAGCGCGAAGTCGCGGGGGTCGCGCTTGCGCTCGTCGGTGTCGGTGTCCGCAGCCGGCTGCAGGTCGCCCACCTTCTGCCCGGTCAGCTCGCCGTAGCCGGGGAAGGACCGGACGTCGAAGTAGACGTCGCCGTCGACGACGTAGGCGTGCCCGCGCTCGACGAGCCGCTCGATGAGCTCGACCATCTCCGGCACGTGCCCGGTCGCCCGCGGCTCGTAGGTGGGCGGCAGGGTGCCCAGCACCTCGTAGGCGCGGGTGGCGGCCCGTTCGTTCTCGTACGCCCAGGCCCACCACGGCACGCCGGCGGCAGCGGCCTTGGTCAGGATCTTGTCGTCCACGTCGGTGACGTTGCGGACGTAGGTGACCTGGTTGCCCTGGTGCTCCAGCCAGCGGCGCAACACGTCGAAGGCGACGGCGAAGCGGATGTGGCCGATGTGCGGCGGACCCTGCACGGTCAGGCCACAGACGTACATGGAGACCTCTCCCGCACGCAGGGGCGTGAAGTCACGCACGGCACGCGCGGCCGTGTCGTACAGGCGGAGGCTCACCGCGCCGAGTCTACGGACCGCGTCTCCCCTGGTCCCGAGCGCACGACCAGCGCGGTCGCGACCGCGGCGCGGCCCTCGCCGCGCCCGGTCAGCCCCAGCCCGTCGGTGGTGGTGGCGGTGACGCTGACCGGCGCACCCAGCGCGGCGGAGAGCACGGCCTCGGCCTCGGTGCGCCGGGGACCCACCTTCGGGGTGTTCCCGATCAGCTGCACGCTCGCGTTGCCGATCGTCCAGCCGGCCTCGGTCAGCACCGCGCGCACGTGCTCGAGCACGGCCACGCCCCGGGCACCGGCCCAGCGCGGGTCGTCGGTGCCCAGCAGGCCGCCGATGTCACCCAGGCCCGCGGCGGAGAGGACGGCGTCGGTCAGCGCGTGGGCGACGACATCACCGTCGGAGTGCCCGGCGCAGCCGTCGGCACCGGGCCACTCCAGCCCGGCCAGCCGGCACGGCCGGCCGGACTCGATCGGGTGCACGTCGGTGCCGATGCCGACGCGGGGCAGGTTCACGGGGTACTCGGTCACCATTCGACTCCGAACCATTTCACGGTCAGCTCGGCCACCCGCAGGTCGTGCGCCACGGTGATCTTCGCGGCCCGCTCGTCGCCGGCCACGGTGTGCACCGGGATGCCGGCGGCCCGCACCACGGAGGCGTCGTCGGTGAACTCCGCCGCCGCGCCGTGCGCGGCGGCGTAGGCGGCCACCAGCGTCGTGCGGTCGAAGCCCTGCGGTGTCTGCACCCTGCGCAGCGACGGGCGCGGGACGTCGGCGGCGACCACCCCGTCGTCGTCGACCACGACCGTGGTGTCCACGACCGGGAGCACCGGGACGACGGCGCGGGCACCGGCGGCCAGCGCGGCCAGCACGCGGCCGACGACGTCGGGCGGGGTCAGCGGGCGGGCCGCGTCGTGCACGAGCACCGCGGTGCCCCCCCGGTCGCCGGTGTGCCCGCGAGCGGCGGCCAGCGCGGCCCGTACCGAGGCGGTGCGGGTGTCGCCGCCGACGACCACGTGCACGTCGCCGGGCAGGACGGCGGTGAAGGCGGCCTGCTGCGGGCCCGGGACGGCGACGACGACCTCGTCGACCCCGCCGGCGCGCAGTGCGTCGACCGCCCAGCAGACCAGCGGCCGGCCACCGAGCGGGACCAGCGCCTTCGGCAGTTCCGCCCCCAGACGCAGACCACTCCCGGCCGCTGCGACGATGCCGACAGCGTGCACGGGAGTGGTCTGGGTGTCTGCGGAGCGCAGGTGGATCAGCTGCGCCCGATCAGGACGCGAGGACCTCGTCGAGCAGGACCTCGGCCTTGTCCTCGTTGGTGCCCTCGGCGAGCGCCAGCTCGCTGACCAGGATCTGGCGGGCCTTGGACAGCATCCGCTTCTCGCCGGCGGAGAGGCCCCGGTCCTTGTCGCGGCGCCAGAGGTCGCGCACGACCTCGGCGACCTTGTTCACGTCACCGGAGGCCAGCTTCTCGAGGTTGGCCTTGTAGCGGCGCGACCAGTTGGTCGGCTCCTCGGTGTGCGGGGCCCGCAGGACCTCGAAGACCCGGTTGAGACCCTCCTGGCCGACGACGTCGCGAACGCCGACGATCTCGGCGTTGTCGGCCGGCACGCGGACGGTCAGGTCGCCCTGGGCGACCTTCAGCACGAGGTACGACTTCTCTACGCCCTTGATGGTGCGCTGCTCGATCGCCTCGATGAGCGCCGCGCCGTGGTGCGGGTAGACAACGGTCTCGCCAACAGTGAAGCCCATGTGGATGTGACCCCTTTCGCTCGGCCCAGGTTACCACGGGAGAATGCGGTCGGGCTCGGCAGAGTGCGACAAAAGTGCAGGTCAGCGGCGTGATCGAGGTCAGCCGGGGGTTGACAGGGAGGCGGTCGGTGTGCAGTCGGACGATGTCGCACGCCGGCCCGGCCCGCTCACGACCGCCGCGGCGATGGCCCGCGCGACCCACCTCGGACCGGCGCTGGCGGTCACCACCGTGGCCGTGCTGCTGGCACTGGCCGCCGGCGTCCCCGCCGGGCGGACCGCGCTCGTCGGGGCCGCGGTGCTGGCCGGACAGGCGGCCATCGGCTGGTGCAACGACTGGCTGGACGCCGACCGGGACCGGGCCGTGGGCCGCACCGACAAGCCCGTCGTCCAGGGGCTGCTCACCCCTGCGCTCTTGCGCCGGGCGACGCTCGTCGCGGTCGCGGTCGCGGTCGGCGCGTCCCTGGCCCTGGGCGTCGTCCCCGGCCTGCTGCTGCTGGTGCTGCCCGCCAGCGGGCTGGCCTACGACGCCGGGCTCAAGCGCACCGCCTGGTCACCGCTGCCCTACCTCACCGGCTTCGGCGCACTGCCCGCCGGCGTGGTCGCCGCCGCGCCCGGCGCCCCGGCCGCCCCCTGGTGGCTGGTGGCCGCCGGCGCGGCACTCGGCGGGGCCGCGCACGTCGCCAACGTGGCTCCCGACGTCGACGACGACCTGGCCACCGGCGTCCGCGGCCTGCCGCATCGGCTCGGCCGGGTCCCCTCCGCGGTGGCCGGCGCGTTCCTGCTCGGTGCCGCCACCCTGCTGCTGGTGCTGGGTCCGGCCGGAGCGCCCTCCACCGCCGGGTGGCTGGCCTGCCTGGTGGCCGCCCCGACCGTCGTCGTCGCGGCGCTGGCCGGCCGACCGCGGGCCCAGCGGCTGGCCTTCCCCGCGGTGATGCTGCTGACCGTGCTCGACGTCGTCCTGCTGCTGGCCGGGGGCGCGTCGCTCACCTGAGCGGGGCCAGAGCGGGTCGGTGCCCAGCGCCTGAGCTGGGAAGTCGGCGTCCGCCGGGTCACCCCCGGCCGGCTGCCCCAGGGTGCGTGCGCCCGCCACGGTCCTCACCTCCCGGCGGACATGGTGGGGGGACCGTTAGGCTCAGCGCGACTCGTGCCACCGGCGTCCTCGGTGGCCGGCACGTCTCCTGGAGGTCGACGCTGTGAACCGCGCACCGCGCGTTGCCGTGATGGGCGCCCTGCTGCTCTCCCCGATCGCGTTCACCGCATGCAGCGCCGGCCAGGTCGCGCAGACGGCCGAGCAGGAGCGGGACAAGGTCGGCGCGATGGCCTCCGCCGGCGACCTGCGTCTCCGCGCCCTGAACCTGGCCTACCCGCCCGGCGGCACCTACTCCAGCGGGAGCGACGCCCGACTGGTGGGCGCCGTCGCGAGCTCGGGCAACACCGAGGACACCCTGGTGTCGATCGAGGGCGACGCGTTCGACGGCGTCGAGGTGGTCGACCCCTCCGCCGCCGTTCCCGCCGCCGCGGCCAGCGGCTCCGATGAACTGGACCTCACCGTCCCGCCCCAGGGCATCCTGCTCCTGACCAGCGGCGACGGACCCACGATCACCCTGACGGGCCTCGACGAGGAGCTCGGGGTGGGCCAGTACATCGACGTCACCTTCGTCTTCGAGGAGGCCGGCGAGGTGACCGTCCCGGTCCCGGTCGGCACGCCCCCCCGCGACCTGCCCCGCGGTGAGGCGTTCGACTGGCACCACGAGGAGGAGGGCATCGAGAGCGGGGAGAGCCACGGGACCGAGCCCGGGTCCGAGCCGACCGAGCCCGGGTCCGAGTCCTCCGAGTCCGCGGACGAGTGAGCCCCCGGCTCACCCGCTCCTCCACCGTTCTGTCGTACCCCGCCACCACGATGGCGGAGTGCCCCCCTCCGGCGTGAAGTCCGCCCGCCCCGCCCACCGCTGCTCCGAGTGCGGCCACTCCTCCGCCAAGTGGGTCGGCCGCTGCCCCGAGTGCCAGGCCTGGGGCACCCTGCAGGAGGTCGGCGCGATCGCCGCACCGCTCCGGGCGGTCTCGGCCGGCCCGGTGAGCGCGAAGGCCCGACCGATCGCCCAGGTCGAGCTCGCCGGCGCCCGCGCCGTGCCCACCGGCATCCCCGAGTTCGACCGGGTGCTCGGCGGCGGCCTGGTCCCCGGCGCGGTGCTGCTGGTCGCCGGTGAGCCCGGGGTCGGGAAGTCCACGCTGCTGCTGGAGGTCGCGCACCGGGTCGCCGCCGCGAACGGCCCCACGCTGGTCGTGTCGGGCGAGGAGTCCGCCGCGCAGGTGCGGCTGCGCGCCGAGCGGATCGACGCCCTGCACGACCAGCTCTACCTGGCCGCCGAGACCGAGCTGTCGGCCGTCCTCTCCCACGTGGAGGACGTGTCCCCCTCGCTGCTGGTCCTCGACAGCGTGCAGACCGTGCGCTCCCCGGCGGTCGACGGCACCGACGGCGGCGCCAGCCAGGTGCGGGCCGTGGCCAGCGCGCTGACCGCCGTCGCCAAGACCCGCGGGATGACCACCATCCTCGTCGGCCACGTGACCAAGGACGGCGCCATCGCCGGTCCCCGGGCCCTGGAGCACCTGGTCGACGTCGTCATCTCCTTCGACGGCGAACGGCACTCCACGCTGCGGATGATCCGGGCCACCAAGAACCGGTTCGGCCCGGCCGACGAGATCGGCTGCTTCGAGATCGGCGACGGCGGCGTGGTCGGCGTCCCCGACCCCTCCCACCTGTTCGTCTCCCGGCGCTCGGCCCCGGTGCCGGGCAGCTGTGTGACGGTGACCATGGAGGGCAGCCGGCCACTGCTGGCCGAGGTCCAGTCGCTGGTGGCGACCAGCGGTGGCGGTGGCTCGCCCCGGCGGGCGGTCAGCGGCCTGGACTCCCAGCGGGTGGCGATGGTCAACGCCGTCGTCGAGCGCCGGGGGGGCATCCGGCTCGGGGACGCCGATGTCTTCGCCGCCTCGGTGGGCGGCGTGCGGATCGCCGAGCCGGCCGCCGACCTCGCGCTGGCGCTGGCGATCGCCTCCGCCTCGAAGGACACCCCGCTCCCCGCCGGGCTGGTCGCCATCGGCGAGGTGGGCCTGTCCGGTGAGATCCGCCGGGTCGGCGGCACCGGCCGGCGGCTGGCCGAGGCCGCCCGCCAGGGGTACACGGCGGCGCTGGTCCCGGCCGACTCCGGGCCGGCCCCGCAGGGCATGCGCCTGATCGAGGTCGCCGACCTGGGCGGCGCGTTCGCGCGGCTGTGGTGACGCGGCTGTGGTGACGCAGCGTGTCGAGGGCTCGGACGGCCACCCGCGAGGGGGACCCGAGATGACCGAGCAGCAGGGGGAGCCGCGTAGGATCAGCGGCCGTACCGCCCGACCGTCAGGAGCGCTCGTGCCCCCCGCTGTGGACCCCGAGGCCGCGCTGCGGGAACTGCTCGGTCGGATCGCCCCGGGAACCGCGCTCCGGGACGGTCTGGAGCGGATCCTCGCCGGCCGCACCGGAGCCCTGATCGTGCTCGGCTACGACCGGGTCGTCGAGTCGCTGTGCACCGGCGGGTTCGCCCTCGACGTGGCCCTGTCGGCCACCCGGTTGCGCGAGCTCGCCAAGATGGACGGCGCGGTGATCGTCTCCTACGACGGCACCCGGATCGTGCGCGCCGGTGTGCACCTCATGCCCGACCCGACGATCCCCACCGAGGAGTCGGGCACCCGGCACCGCACCGCCGAGCGGGTGGCCCTGCAGACCGGGTTCCCGGTGATCTCGGTCAGCCAGTCGATGCACATCATCTCCGTCTACGTCACCGGCCGCCGCTACATCCTCGAGCACCCGACGACGATCCTGGCCCGCGCCAATCAGGCGCTGAGCGCCCTGGAGCGGTACAAGCTGCGGCTCGACGAGGTCGCCAGCACGCTGTCGGCCCTGGAGATCGAGGACCTGGTCACCGTGCGCGACGCGATGAGCGTCAGCCAGCGGCTGGAGATGGTCCGCCGGATCGCCGACGAGATCGAGGGCTTCGTCATCGAGCTCGGCACCGACGGCCGCCTGCTGGCCCTCCAGCTGGACGAGATGCTCGCCGGCGTCGAGGAGGACCGCGGGCTGCTGGTCCGCGACTACCTGCCCAGCGGCCGGCGCGGCCGCACTGGCGAGGAGGTCCTGGCCGACCTGCGGGCACTGTCCGCCACCGAGCTCCTCGACCTCTCCGCGGTCGCGCGCTGCTACGGGCTCCCCACCTCTCCCGACGCTCTCGACTCCCCGGTCAGCCCGCGCGGGTACCGCCTGCTGGCCCGGGTGCCGCGGCTGCCCGCCGGCATCATCGACCGGCTGGTCACCCACTTCGGCGGGCTGCAGAAGCTGCTGGCCGCGACGATCGAGGACCTGCTCGCCGTCGAGGGCGTCGGTGAGGCCCGCGCCCGCGGCATCCGCGAGGGGCTGTCCCGGCTCGCCGAGACCTCGATCCTGGACCGCTACTCCTGATCGGCCGTCCCCTGATCGGCGCAAGCCCGGTGGCCCCCTCGCAGGGCCCCGCCGCGAGCCTGCGAGCGGTGGGGGCGAGGGGGCCCTTGATCAGGTGAGGGTGAACTGGGCGTCCGGGCTGGTGCGCGTGTCCAGGCGCCCGCGGAGGACGTAGTCGCCCGGCGGGGGCGGCGTCCGCTCGGTGGCGCAGCCGGGGGTGCTGGTGAGCCCGCCCCACAGCACCGGGAAGACGACGGACTCCCCCGGCTGCAGCGTCCGGACGTCGGAGCTCGCCTCCGGGAAGCAGTCGTTGCTCCCCCAGAGCCGGTTGTCCGCGCCGTCGAGCAGCACGATCTCCTGCAGTTGCTTGTCCAGGGTGCGCACGCACGGCACCGCCGACACGTTGCTCACCACCAGGTCGAACGTGGGCTTGCTGCCGACCGGGGTGGTCGCGGGCCGAGGCTGGACCTCGACCGCGATCATCTCGTCGCTGCACCTGTCCCCGGGGGCCGGCCCGGTGGGCTCCGGCGGGGGTGTGCTGGCGGGCGCTCCCGCCGTGGGTGATGCCGTGGGTGAGGCCGTGGGCACCTCGACCGCGGCCAGCGACGGGCTCACCTGGTCCAGCAGCGGCGGGTCGACCGGTTCCCCGCTCACGGGCGCCTCCGCAGCGACCTCGGCGTCCTCGCCCGTGGCGGCCGCGACCGCCACCCAGCCGCCGCCGCCGAGCACCCCCACGGCGCACCCGAGCACGAGCAGCCGCCGCCGCCAGTAGACGGCGGCGGGCAGCGGGCCGACCGGGTGGAGCACACGGCGACGCTAGCCGCCCGTCCGCACCGGTGGCCGCGCGCCACGCCCGGACCACGCGGCCTCCGACCGCGCAGGTCGACCGGCCTCACCGACCCGCAATCCAGCGGTTACGCTCCGTGGCGAACCGGTCCACCGCGTCGGGCACGGGGCAGACTGGGCCCTCGTGAGCGCTCTCCCCGACACCGACCGGTCCGCCGCCGACGACGTCGAACCGGTCGGGGAGACGATCGTCGACTGGTACGCCCGGGCGGCACGCGACCTGCCCTGGCGGGCGCCGGGCACCGACCCGTGGGCGGTCCTGGTCAGCGAGGTGATGCTGCAGCAGACCCCGGTGGCGCGGGTGGAGCCCGTCTGGCGTGAGTGGCTGCGGCGCTGGCCCACCCCCGCCTCGCTGGCCGCGGAGAGCCCCGCGGAGGTCATCCGCGCGTGGGGAAAGCTGGGCTACCCCCGGCGGGCGCTACGGCTGCGCGAGGCGGCAGTCGCCCTCACCCAGCGCCACGGCGGCCAGGTGCCGGCCGAGGTGGCCGAACTGGAGGCCCTGCCCGGCGTCGGCACCTACACCGCCCGGGCGGTCAGCTGCTTCGGCCACGGCCGGCGGCAGCCCGTCGTCGACACCAACGTCCGCCGGGTCGTCGCCCGCCTGGTGCACGGCCGCGCCGAGGCTGCTCCGGCCCGCGCCTCGGACCTGACCGACATCGCCACGCTGGCGCCGGTCGACGACGCCCGGGCGGTCCGCTTCTCGGTGGCGGTGATGGAGCTCGGTGCGCTGGTCTGCGTCGCCGGGACACCGCGCTGCCCCGCCTGCCCGGTGCGCGACCGCTGCGCCTGGCGGCTGGCCGGCTCCCCTGCCCACGACGGCCCGCCACGCCGGGTGCAGAAGTTCGCCGGCACCGACCGGCAGGTGCGCGGCCGGCTGCTGGACGTACTGCGCGCCGCGGAAGGACCGGTGGAGGCCGACGCGTTGGTGCCGGCCTGGGACGACGCCGTCCAGCGCTCCCGCTGCCTGGACTCGCTGCTGGTCGACGGCCTGGTCGAGCAGACCGCCGACGGCCGGTTCTCGCTGCCCGCCTGAGACCCCACCGGGGGCGGCGGCCCGTCCTGGCTCACCGTGCGTGCTCCTGGCTCACGTCCCAGCCTGAGCCAGGAGCACGCAC